>JAAZAI010000061.1 GCA_012514445.1 Lentisphaerota bacterium | reverse complement strand
CGCGGCGTTCACGGCGCTTCGCCCGCGCATCCTCGGCGCCCTGCTGGACGGGCTCTCGACCGGGCTGCGCAAGTTGCCCGAGACCCAGGTGAAGAACCTCCCCCGGATGGCCGATTTCGCGCGATTCGGCGTGGCGGCCGAGACGGGGCTGGGGCTGGAGCCCGGGTCGTTCCTGGCTGCGTACCGCGCGAACCGCAAGGCGGCCAACGACGTGGCGCTGGAGGCGTCGCCCGTCGCGAGCGCCATCGACAAGTTGATGGACGACAGGTATATATGGACAGGCACGTCGGGCGATCTCTTGGCGGAGCTCGCGAAGCGCCGGCCCATCGCGGGGGCGACGGGCGTGTGCAGGGAATGGCCCGTCACATCGAGAAAGCTCACCGAGGGGCTCAAGCGCAGCACCACGTGCCTGCGCCAGATGGGCATCGACGTAGAATTCGGGGATCACGGCCGCAGAGGCGTCGCGATCACGATCAGGCATCGCGCAGAGGCTGCGCCCGTCGCCCCTGCCGCGAAGGCAGACGGAGAGGTCGAGCAGGAGAAGACGGAGGAGACGGAGGCGGCGGAGGGATCGGCGACGGTCGAGCCGGTCGTTTGGGGGGTGGTCGACAGCGTTGCGTCCGTCGATGGCGCGGAACCCGAGGTCAAGCCGGAATTCGATGAGGCCGCCTTCCTGCGGAACCTGAGAGCGAAGCGCATGAGATAGAAGCCGGGATTCCCGGCTAAGAGTTACGATACAGTTTAAGATAGGAGAGCTAGATCATGAAGAAGACGACGTTTAAGGGGTTGGGCGATGGCGTGGAGACGGCCGGTGTCGGAAGAGGCGCTGGCGTTGGCGCGGAGGGTGGAAAGGACGAGACGATCAAGTCGATGCTGTCGATGCTGGGGTTCCCGCCCGAGAGGATCAAGGCGGGGATCGAGGCGCTCAACGGCAGGGCTCCGCAGCTCGCGCATCCGCAGCCGCAGGCCGTCGCCAGGCCGGTGGACGAGCCGCTGCTGACGCCGCAGGAGCTGTGCGAGCGGTTGAAGATCAGCATTACGAGCCTGTGGCGGCTGAAGCCGCCCTGCCTCAAGGTGCGGGGTCGCAAGCGCTTCTGCTGGAGCGAGATCAAGGAGTTCCTGGCCTCGCGGGAGGCGATGGCGATGCAGGCGTAGACGAAGACGATACGGGCTCGCCCCATGGCGACCCGCGCACGGCCGACAGGTCGGCGGGAACCGTGGGCGGCCCAGGCAGCGCTCGCCTGCCCGTGGAGGGAACGATCTCTCCACGGGCGGGCGTTTTCATCCGCCCTGGAGCAGCGCGAGAAGCTCGTCGCGACGCGTCTTCCAGTTCTTGGCGTTCATGCCGTCGAGGATGGTCTTCATCTGCGCGTCGCGTGGCGGCTTCGCGTCACCACCGGTGAGCAGCGTGGGCATGGCCTTCATGAGCGCCTCGCGGAACGCCTCCTGCCCTGGCTGGAAGTAGTGGGTCATCACGGTGTCGGCCGTCGTGTGCCCCGTCACCTTGCGCACGAGCTCCATGGGCACCCCGGCGGTGAGCGCCAGCGTCACCCAGGTCGCCCGGAAGGCGTGGAAGCCCCGCTGGTTCACCCGCTTCAGCCCGGGACGCGACGCATGCACCGCCCCCCTGGCCCTGCCGGTGCGTTTCGAGCGGCGTCGGCGGACGACGGGGAAGCCGGCCGCTTCTTCGATGCGCTTGAAGTAGTGGGACACGCTGCCCTTGCTGATCCCCGTCTCGGCGGCGATCTCGGCGGTGGACTTGCCGTCCATGTAGAGGTCGAAGACCTTGAGCATCATCTCCCGGATGGCGTCGGACTGGGCGCAGGCTGTGATCGAGTCGCGCCCGCGTGTCGCCAACTCCGCGTCGGTCAGCGGCTCGGGCCGCGCAGGCGCCTTCGAGGTTCCCGGCTTGCCGTCCTGATCGTCGTCCTCGTCGTCCCCGTCGGCGAACCCGGCCGCGGCGAACACCTTTCCCAGGCGGTTGGTGATCACATCGGGCCGGGACTGGTACGTTTCCGCCTG
>JAAZAI010000501.1 GCA_012514445.1 Lentisphaerota bacterium | reverse complement strand
CGCCTCACCGCTGGCGCGCCGTCGCGCACGTGTCTGCACCTCGCCGCGTTCAACGGCGGCGGCGTCTGCGAAACGCTCCGCGAAGGCGACTCGCACGGGCAGGTCCTCGCCGAGTTGGAGCAGAACGGCGCGCGCCGCGTCGCCGCGCTCGTGCGCGCCGTTCCGCAATGGCGCGGCGGACGCCTCGCCTGGGTGCGCGGCACGTCGTCCGTCACGCTCGACGGCGTGCGCGGGCGAAGCCTCGTCACGCATCCGCCGACGGAGCAGCACCCCTGCGAGGCCTTGCTGCGACATGCGCTGGCGCAGCTCGGATGGTCCGTGGCCGTCGATCGCGCGGCGCCGAGCGCGGAGTCCGTCCACCTGATGGTTTCGCGCAACCGCGGCGGCTTCGTCTTCGTCGGCTTCTCTCCCGACCCCGAGGCCGTGCTGCGGCTGCGCACGCCGCTGGGGGCGCCGGTGCTGCCCGGCCGCAGGACGCGGCTGGAGGGCGGCGCGCTGCGCTGGGCTATGTGGCATTCCTTCCACGAGGAGTGCCGCGTGTTCGTCGAGCAGGACGCGGGCGAGATCTCGCTCATGCCAGAACCCGCCAAGCATCCGCTCTACCGCCGCCGGCTCCTGCTGAAGGGGCTGGAGAACGCGACGGTGCGATTCTTCCCTGAGGTCGGCGGCGAGGGCCACACAAGTGTGCTGGTCAACACGGATCTGCGCTACTGCATCGTCGGCGACCCCTGCGAACAGTCCTGGATCGACACGCCCTGGGGCCGCTGCCTCGAGATGCGCGGCGTCACCGGCCACGCGACCTTCGCCTGGGCGCGCGACGACGCGGTCGAGCCCGTCAAACCGCGTGATTCCCGCCATGACGAAGCGACGCCCTCCTGACGGGGTCGATCCCCGCCGTGACGACGCATGCGGGGATCGCGTTGCCGGCCGCGCCGCCGTCGCGCAGGAGACCGCCTGAAGCCGGGTGGATCGCGCAGAATGGCTTATGCGCGGGAGCGGCGCCGGGCGCATGGACCGAGGTCCGGTGGCATGACTTCTGCTTGATTGTTGACAAAGTTAGCACAATAAGGCAAACTTCGGGAATTCCTATTGAAAACCACCAGAACAGGAGTAAAGACGATGTATACAAGAACACACACATGGCTACCCGGCTTGCTGGCGGGGTTGGGCGTGGCGGCCGCAGCCCACGGGCAAGGCGCCTCGGGACTGGACGGAGCGATTTCCATCAAGTCGCAGGAGGCCGTCGTGGACGTGCCGATCCAGAAGGTGTCATACCAGGTCAAGTGGATGGCCAAGCCCATCGCCATCGACGGCGACAAGGCCGACTGGACGGCGAGCGGCGCGAAACCGATTCGTCTCGCCGGCGATAAGCACGCCACGTGGTTCACGGGCGCTTACGGCGGCGAGAAGGACTTCGCCGCGAACGTCTGGCTCGGCCGCGACTTCGACAATTTCTACCTCGGCGTCGAATTGGAGGACGACAAGCTTCCGGCCCCGAACCGCATCGAGGTGGCCTTCACGGACGCCAACGTGCCGCTGATCGTGGGCTGGCAGGACGTGGGCATGCGCGCGAAGCCGGACGATCTGCACGCGGTCTTCATCGTCAATCCCGACGATTCCGTCGGCATCCACTGGGCGCATCTGCAGAACCGCATGGATCGCAAGGTCGTGCAGGACTCCTACGGCAGCGAGGCGGAGCGCCGCGCGATCCTGGAGCAGGACGGCCCCAAGAGCGCCGCGAGCTACAAGATCTTCACCAAGGCGGTCCGCAAGGTGGAGGACGGCAAGTCCACCTCCTTCGTGGAGATCGCCATCCCCTGGAAGTCGCTGCTCCCGCACGACCCCGTCAAGGGACATCCGATCAAGATGAACATCGGCGTCTACGACCGCGACGGCGAGGATCTGCACCAGATCAACGGCGCGCTGGCGTGGCTGCCCGGTCTTGTCGGCACGTACAGCGGCGCGCATTTCCCGACGCTGACCTTCGAGCCCCCGACCGGGCGCGCCGGCGTCGACGCGTTCGCGCAGGTGCCTTCGTTCCACTATCTCAAGCGCGAGATCAAGGCGGACGTGTCGCTGCTCAACCCCGGCGCGGAGACGAAGGGCAAGCTCCAGCTCCTGGCCGCTCCCGGCAAGGAGGCGCCGCTGGCCGAGGTCGAGATCAAGGTACCGTCCGGTCTCAGCGCCGCCAGCCTTGGCGTGCCGTCCGAGCAGGTCGGCAAGAAGCAGCTCGAGCTGATGGGCCGGCTTGTCCTCGACGGCGGCAAGTCCGTCGACTTCCCGGTCTTCGCCCCGCGCTCGAACAACGAGATCACCATCCAGACCGTCGCCGAGATCGAGGCGACCGTCCAGAAACTCGAGCGCAACGCCGCATCGCTTTCAAACCTCTACGCCCGCGTCGAAGCCGCCGGCCTCGACACCGTCTATCCCAAGGCGTACCTCACGCTGCTCCAGATGTTCGTCGGCCGCTGCAAAGGCGATTTCGCCGCCGGCGATTCGGATCGCGTGCTGCGCAACACGGCGCACCTCGACACGGTCTACCGCAAGGCCGCGGCCTACATGAACGCCATCCTCAAAGACCCAGCCAAGCAGTTGAGCGTCCCACCCGCCTTCGATCCCGAGAAGCTGAAGATCCGCGACGGATACTGGCATGACGGCAAGCGCCCCGTCTTCCTCTGGGGCCCTTGCACGTTCTGGTACATGCTGGGCGACACGCCCAAGGTCGCGGCCCTCGGCTTCAACTCGGTCTGCCCCGAAGTGAGGAGCGGCGAGAAGGAGATCGAGACGACCCGAGCGCACATGGAATTCTGGCGCGAAAACGGCGTCCACGTCAACGCCGCGATCAGCGTGCCCGACCTCGGCCTCACCGGCGCCGACGTGCGCGCGTCGAAGCTCCTCCAGGAGCATCCCGAGCTGAAGAACAACGACCCCAACAACTTCCTTTCGTTCGTCGTCCAACATCCGATCGTGCGCCAGAAGATCGACGAGGCCTTCGCGAAGAACATCCCCTTCTGGAAGCAGTTCAAGGGCGTCAACAGCTATTGGCTCTGGAACGAGCCGTGGTACGTGAACTACTCCGAGCTGACCCGCGTGGACTTCATCGCGGCGATGAAGAGGAAGTACAAGGACGTCGCCGCGCTCAACGCGCGCTGGAAGAGCGACTACAAGACTTTCGAGGACATCCAGCTCATCAAGTGGCCGGACCCGAAGAACTACGCCCCCTGGTACGACTTCCAGCAGTTCCGCGACGACATCCTCGTCGACTTCTTCGGCTACCTGAACAAGACGTCCAAGAAGTACAACCGCAAGATGCCCACGCACACGAAGTTCATGGCCGCCTCGCTCCACTCCTTCAACATGGAGCGCCTCCAGGATCTCTACGACATCGCCGGCCACGACGGCTCCGCCGGCGACCGCGACATCCTCTTCCTCGACTTCATCCGCTCGGTCTACCCCGAGAAGCCGCTCTCCAACACCGAGGTCCACATCGGCTACGGCGGGAAGACGTCGGTCGACAACCAGGTGTGGCGCCTGGCCTTCCACGGGCTCGCCGATGGCAACTGGTGGTGCTGGACGGCCAACCACAACTTCTCCGACTCCGTGGGCAACGCCGAGTCGATGGACGCTCTCGCGTTCTCCGGCCTCGACCTCCAGCGCCTCATGGTGCCGCACATGCATGCCCTCGTGACGAAGGCGAAGCCGATCGCCACGCTCTTCCCGGACGTGGTCGAGCGCCGCAGCGACGTGAAGATGGTCCGCATGCGCTTCGAAATCGCCACCGCCCAGTACATGCTCGGCATCCAGCCCTTCTACGCCACCGAGAAGCGCATCGCCGAAGGCGAGCTCAGGAAGCACAAGGTCCTCTTCGCGGGCGAGTCCGCCTACGTCAAGGACGCCACCTACCAGAAGGTGCTGGAATTCGTCAAGAAGGGCGGCACGCTCATCGTGACGAAGGGCGGCTTCGCCACCAACGAGTACGGCGACCCGCGCGACGCCTCCGAGCTCGTCCAGCCCGAGGGCGGCGAGCCCTACGGCGACGGCGCGCGCGTCTACGCCCTCGGCAAGGGCACCGTCGTCTGCATCGACGAGATCGCGAACCTCGACGATCCCGTGCTCGACGGCGGCACCTGCATGCGCGGCTCGCCGACGATGGAGAACGACGCCCGCCGCCGGGTCTACCACCGCGTGCTCGCGAAGTTCATCGCCGACAACGCCATCGACGCCGACGTGCGCCTGGCACCCTCCCCCGCCGCCAAGGAAGACCCCGACGCAATGGCGGGCATCGACTGGCGCGCCGTCGAGATCGACGGAAAGTACACGCTCTGCGCCATCCCGTATGCCAAGGAGCCGCCATATGCGGTCAAGCTGGAAACCGTCCGCCCGGTCGCGAAGATCGTCGATCTGATCACCGGGAAGGAAGTGCCCGCGAAACAGTTCAAGATCCATCCGGGCCCGAACCTGTACCAAATCGAGCTGGCGAAATAGGCCTGCCCCAGGTGTTTTCGCCCGCTTCATCAAACCACGCCACCGTGCTCGTCGCGCGGTGGCGTGGACGAATCAAAAGGCGCAACACGAACGAAATGAAAAAGACGATGAAACGCAAGACGCTGGTGATGAACGTCGATTTCTTCGACGAGATCGGGCTGCATGGCGATTCCATGGGGCCGGAAGACGTGGTCGAGCTGATCCGGCAGTGCAAGCAGACGGGCGTGGACGCGGTCTTCTGGCGCGCCGCAGGGCTCGGGGTCGCCGGATATCCCTCGAAATACCATGCCACGGGCGAATGGCTCGCGCATGCGGATCGTTCGCTCGTGCTGTCGCGGACGCCCGAGGCGAAGACGAACGGCGGCAAACCTCCCCAGAGCGAGCGCTTCTACAAGGAGAGCCCGCTCGATCACACCCTGGCGCGAATGGATCCGATCGCGACGGCTTGCGCGGCCTGCCGCGAGGCGGGGATCGGCTTCCACATCTGGCTCGACGTCTTCGACGAGCAGAACGGTCGCTTCCTCATCGAACACCCTGAATGCCAGGTGACGGGCCGCGACGGTGCCACGCGCTGGCCGGGGCTGCGCAGCTACGCGAATGCGGCGGCTGTCGAAGAACGGCTCGCCGTCATCGACGAACTGGCCGCCTACCGGCCCGATGGATTCTACTTCAGCACATCGTGCCACTCCCGTCATCTGGCCTTCCCCGAGCCTTCGGACTTCTTCGGCTTCGAGCCCGAAGTGGCGGAGGCCTACCGGCGCGAAACAGGGCGGGCTCTGAAGGACGTCGCCGCGCCTCGAGACATCGCGACCTGGCATCGCATCAAGGGCGATTGCTTCACCGAGTTCCTGCGCCGCGCCAAGGATCGCCTCAGATCCGACGGCATGACGCTGGCGGTCGGCACGCAATTCGGCCCCTATACGGAGCTCACCAGCCCGGTCTTCTCCACAAGCGTCAAGTACCGCTTCGAGACGCAGTGGAAACGCTGGGTGGACGAAGGCATCGCCGACGCGCTGATCCTCGGCGACTACGAATGGACTTGGGATCGCGTGCCGCCCTGGGAGGCGAAGGGGATCCATCCGCCGGCCGGGCGCCAGGTCTCCGACGTGCTCGCGCCCGAGTACGTCGCGTACGTCGCGGGCCGCGCCAAACTGTTGTTCTTCTCAAGCTGGCTCTCCGCCTACGCCCAGCACCACCAGGGCGCGTCTGCCGGCAATCTCGAGGACGCCATGCGCATGCGCGCCCGCACCGTTCTGGAGACCGGCGCCGACGGCATCTGTCTGCACGAGGCACATACGTTCGAATACTACAAAGGGTT
>JAAZAI010000500.1 GCA_012514445.1 Lentisphaerota bacterium | reverse complement strand
TCCTGGGAGCGGGGAACCAATGAGAATACCAACGGGCTGATCCGCAGGATCTACCCCAAGCAAGCTTCGTTCATGAAGTTTGGCGAGGAGGAACTGCGACGGATCGACACCTTCCTCAACGACCGCCCCCGCAAGTGCCTGGGCTGGATGACACCGAGGGAGGAGATGGGAGCACACCTCGCCCGAACGCGCTGAGCGGCGGCCGAGAAAAAATCCGAGCATGGCGCTGCTGCGACCCCTTGCCCCTCCGGGGCACCCCTTCGGGGACGGGGCCGCAGCAGCGCCATGCTCGCGCGCCAGTGCGGGCGCCCGCAACCCGCGCCCTGCGCTTGTCCTGCTTGCTCCGCTCGCCTCTCTGTGCCATAATGGACGCACTTCACACGAAGGGGGCGCGCGCCCCCCGCCAGCCAGCAGCCAGCGCGTTGCGCTGGCTGCTGGCTGGCGGGCGATGCATATACATCGTCTTATCCACATAAATACATCCATCCTTTCTCAAGGAAGGAAAATCAGCAGTATCTGTCGCAATCGGTTTCATCTCGCGAATATTATAGCATATTTTGGAAGGTGAAAGGTGAAGGTGAAGTAATCGCACTGGGCACGTGCCACGTCATGTCATTAAGTGCATATCGCGGCGTCTATGGCGAGGCGCCTCATCGTCACCGACTTCATTAGCCACTCGAGGGCGAGACGCGCCGTTAACGCAAGATCAGGAAGAATCCCTGTCCACCGACGTCGTAGTCGCCTGCGAGCGAATCGAGCGTCGCGGTCTCGCTGTCGAAGACAAAGTGCGAGATCTGCTTCGGGCCGAGCGACATCGGAATGGCCCAGTTGCCGTCTTCGTCCGTGAGCTCCACGCCGTCGGCGTACCACGTCATCGTGCCGTCCTTGATCGCGAAGTCGATCACGCCCAGGAGCTCGACCGGTTCACCGAGCTTGGCGATCGCGCCTTTGAGCCGCACCCACTTCGCGCCGTTCCAGGCATAGTAGGCGAGTGGCTTGCCCGCGTTGGACTGCCAGACGTCGATGCCGGTCACGGCACCGGTCGCGTCCGGCAGCACGCGCGAGGGAATCATCGGGAAAGTCATCATCGCATGCAGGCGAACCTGCTGGCTCGCGGCCGAGGGGATGCTCGGCCGAAAGACGCCGTTCTCGAAGACCGCCTGCTGCGCCGTGAACCACGTCTTCGGCGGCTTGGCGTAGAAGCGCCCATGCAGAACCGCCACGTCGGCCATGTTGGCCGAGGCAATCCACTGCGTGGCCGAGAGCGTCCAATCGTAGCCCTTCCCCGACTGAAGTTCGGCGAAGGACGCGGTGACGGACGGCACCGCGACCGCCGCTGCACCCGAGGCCGAGCCGACGACGTGCGTGCGGCCGCGGAGCGCCGCCCCGATGCCAGCGGAGAAGCCGACGGCCGGCGTCGAGTAGTCGCCGAGCGTCGCGGTGATCGTTGCGCCGGAGACGTCCGATTCGACGGCCGAACCGACGAGCCGCAGCTTCATCGGCGAGAGGAGTGTCCCCTGGAACATCGCGGTG
>JAAZAI010000499.1 GCA_012514445.1 Lentisphaerota bacterium | reverse complement strand
TGCTGACCACTTGGCCGAGGGTCTTCAGCCGGGCGTCGTTGACCGCGTACCCCTTGAGGATGTAATCGCGCAGGACGGAGGTGGCCCAGCGGCGGAACTCCACACCGCGCTGGGATTTCACGCGGTAGCCAACAGAAATGATGACATCCAGGTTGTAGAAGGCGACGGGTTTGTCCGAATGGGGAATGTGCAAGAAATGCACATTGCTTTTGTCGTCGATCTCGCCTTCCTGCATCGCGTTGCGGATATGCTTGGTGATGGCCGAACGTTCTTTTCCGAAAAGGTCGGCCATTTGCGCCTGCGAAAGCCAGACCGTTTCCTTCTCCAGGGTCGTCTGGATGGAGACCGCCCCGTCCTTCGACGTGAAGAGCACGAGCGAATGTTCGATTGGAAGGGTGTCGGGTTCGGTTTTCATAGCTTGAAACTATAGCACCTCACCAAGCCGAACGCCATTGAAAATGCGGAAAATCCAGCAATTTGACCGCGCGGCAACGAGCCAGACAATCCGATGCCGGAGTTGTTCTCGCAAGTGACCTGGAGCCGAACCGCCATGTCGTCTGCTTTGACCACGCCTCCTTGTGATGATCGCGGAAATGCCTGAAAGTGACATCGTCTTCAATCTGGGCTGCCTTACATCCTCTCCCGCATCCGCTGGAGGGTCAGGGGGGCGCAGCCCTCGTAGTGGTTGTTGAGATCACGATCCCCCTCCAGGAATCGTATTTCCAGGAGCACGTGCCGAACCTTGGCGGCGGGTGTAGGGGTGAATCAGTCATACGCATGAACTGTAGTTGAACCGCAATCAAAAGGTCAAGCCGAGAGTGTGAGACCAACGACACGTAAGAAAAAGCCATGTCCGAAAACACGGCCGTTCCCCGGCCGTGCGGCCGTGTCGACGTCCGCACCCTGGCACGTCGCAACAGCCCGTCGTAGCTTGTCATAGCTCGCTGTCACAGCTTGTCACAGCATCATGGCCTGGCCTTTTTCCCGAGCGTGTACCGCCTTGCCGGATCCGTGGGACCATTCCCTGCCTCCGCTAGGACGCCACAGTCCAGCATGGCTTTGAGATCGCGTTGAAGCGAACGACGGTTGATTCCTGGGCAGAGAGCCTCGTAGCCCTGGATTGTCAGGCTGCCATTCTCCATCACGTGGCCGAGCGCCTTGGCCTGGCGTTCGGACAATCCGCGATCCCTGGCCAGAACGTCCCGCCGAATCGCCCGTTCGCCGCGCTGGCGGACTTCGGCCAGTTGCGTCGCCAGTCCGTCGACGAAGAATTCCAGCCAGCCGGTCAGATCCATGCCGCCGTCGCGCACGCCCTGGATGGCCGCGTAGAACGCGGACCGGTCGCGGTCATAGTACTCGCTGATCGTGAAAAGTCGTTTAAAGTCGTAGCCCGCCCGGTAAAGGCACAATGTGGAGAGCAGCCGCGACGTCCGCCCGTTGCCATCCCGGAACGGATGGATGTGGACGAGCTGGAACTGCGCCACGCCGCTAACCAGAACCGGATGCACTTGGCCCGGGGCGTTGAGCCACGCCACCAACTCGGCCATCAGCGGGGGCACATCCTGCGCGGGCGGCGGCGTGTAGACCGTCTCGCCCGTCGCACCGTTGACCACGAAGTTCTGGATGTCGCGATACTGGCCCGGCGTGGCGCTGCCACCGCGCACGCCCTCGACCAGTCGCTTGTGAATTTCACGCACCAGCCCCTCGGTGATCGGCGCACCGCTCTGCAGATACTCCGAGACGAACTCGAATGCCAGTCGATAGTTCAGAAGTTCCCGTGCATCGTCCGGGTTGGCCTCGGGCACCGCCTCGCCCGCCATCAGCCGCTCCGACTGGTCCAGCGTCAATCGTGTGCCCTCGATGTGCGTCGTGTGGTGCGCTTCGAGCACCAGCGCCCGTTCCCCCATCGCCAGAACCCAGTCTTTGGACAGCGACGCGGCCTCCAGGAATCCACGGGCTCGCTCGATCCGCGTCAATGCGGCCGTAATCGCGTTGGTGATGGAGAACGTCGGTTTCATGTGCGGAACTATACCACTTCGGCTTCGGCCACGGCAACGGTAATGACGGATCACGCCCTCCCACACCTAAAGAAAAGGCCGTGTCCGAAGACGCGGCCGTTTCCCGTCGCCAGCGGCTAACAACTAGCGACTAGCCACTAGCGACTAGCGACTTCTCCCGGCACC
>JAAZAI010000498.1 GCA_012514445.1 Lentisphaerota bacterium | reverse complement strand
GCTCGGTCCAGCCCAGTTCGACGGCGGCGAGCACCGCCCAGCCCTGGGTGTGGTTGAACACGGCGCCGTTCTCCTTCATGCCGGGGTTGAAGAGCCGCGCCACGCTCACGGTGGGGTCCGTGGTCACGTACGGGGGCGCGCAAAGCGCGATGCCGTAGTCCGTGGCGAGATGGCGGTGCATGGCCTCCATGGCGGCATGCGCCCGTTCGCCGGTGGCGTGCCCGCTGAGCACCGCCCATGTCTGCGGGTTCATGAAGATGGATCCCTCGGGATTCTTCGCGGAACCGAAGGTCTGGCCGTCGTCGCGGTACGCGCGCAGATACCAGTCGCCGTCCCAGGCGTCCCGCGCGAGGATGGCGTCGAGCTTCGCCAGCTCGGATTTAGCCCAGGCCCGCTCGGCGGCTTCGCCGAGGAGCTCGGCGATGGCGGCGTATTCGCGGAGGCCGAAGCGCAGTTGAAAGGCCACGAAGACGGATTCGCCGCGGTCCCCGAGTTTGATGCAGTCGTTCCAGTCCGCCTGCAGGCCGCAGGGGATGCCGTGCGCGCCGGTGCGCGCGAGATTGAATTCGAGGGCGCGGCGGAGGTGGCCGAAGACGGTCGCTTCGCCGGCGTCGGCGTACGGCAGCGTCTTGCGGAAGAAGGCGAGATCGCCGGTCTCCTTGACGAACGCGGGCACGGCGTTGAAGAGCTAGAGGCAGTCGTCGGAGCGATAGCGCGCCGGGGGCGCTTCGTGGCCGGGACGGTGGGCGAAGGGTTTGACGACGGGCAGGGCGCCTCCGGAGCTGCATTGGCCGGTGATGAGCAGCTCGAGGCGTTCGCGGGCCTCCTCCGGAACGAGCGCGGACGCGCCGACGATGTCCTGCGCCGTGTCGCGGTAGCCGAGACCGTCGCGTTCGCCGGCGTAGACGAGGCTGGCGGTGCGCGACCAGTAGAACGTCATGAGGTTGTTGTACGGCGCCCACGGGGCGATCATGGCGTTGAACGCCTCGTCCGGAGTTCTGGCGGCGAGCGTGTCGAGGCGGGAGTGCCAGTGATCGCGGACATCGTCGAGAGCGGCGAGAATGGCTTCCTTCGACGGAAATCTTCGCTGGGTCTCGCGGCCGGCCGTCTCGGCGGAGCCGACGCCGAAGAAAACGGCGAAGGAGACTTCCGAGCCGGGCTCGAGCGCGATGTCGATCTGGAAGGCGGCGCAGGGCATGTCGCCGGTGCAGGAGGAGCCGGTGCAGGCGCCCTTGAGGACGGCGTCGGGATCGCGGTAGGTGCCGTAGGGGCCGAGGAACTTCGCGAGGTCGCAGTCGTGGCCTGCGACCGCCGCGTTGGCGCCGGGGGAGGGGAAGCAGGAAGCGGCGAAGAAGGTGTGGCGGGCCTGGTCCTTGTTCTCGAAGTGGTCGGCATCTTCGGGCATGTTGATGTTGGAGCCGATGTCGATGCGGTCGGCGGCGCCCTCCGCATGGGCGATGAAGTGCGTGTACTGGAGGTTCTGCGCATCGTCGAGGGCGTTCCAGTTGCATCCGGGCTCGATGAAGGGGAAGGCGCGCAGGCGGCGGACGCCGCGACCGGTGTTGCGAAGCGTCACGAGCCAGACCTCGGCCCGGGCGCCGAGGGGGATGAAATAGCGCGTCTCGCAGGCGATGTCCGCGTACTGCGACGTGACGATCGTGTAGCCGGTGCCGTGGCGGCACTCGCAGGCGAACGTCTCCGTCGGCTTTCCCACCGGCTGCCAGGTGGCGCTCCAGACGTCGTCGTTGTCGACGTCGCGCAGGTAGACGAACTTGCCGGGCATGTCGGCCGTCGGCGCGTTGAAGCGGAAGCGGGTGAGGCGTCCCTGGGCGGCGGAGCGGAAGAACGTGTAGCCGGCGGCGTTGTTGGTGACGAGCGCGCCGAATTCCGCGCTGCCCAGATAGTTGGCCCAGGGCCGGGGCGTGTCGGGCCGCGTGATGACGTATTCGCGCTTCTCGTTGTCGAATCTTCCGAATTTCATGGAACTCCTTGTCTGCGAAGCCGGATTGGCGTGTGCGATCTTGCTCTTCGGATTGTATGCCGCCATCCCGGATGAAGTCAAGCGGCACCAAAAATTTACCCCTAAAATTTTCCTATTGCAATCCCCTCGGGGGTTATGATAGATTGAGCGAAGTTTTCAAGGAACAAGCGGACGTGCAAGCGGCCGGGCGTTCCGAGAAACGAAACACTCGTGTTTCACTCCGCGTGCCTGTCGCCCAATTGGATAGAGCATCTGACTACGGATCAGAAGGTTGCAGGTTCGAGTCCTGCCAGGCACGCCATTCATTTTCAATGCGGGATAGAGCAGTCCGGAAGCTCGTCAGGCTCATAACCTTAAGGTCGCTAGTTCAAATCTAGCTCCCGCAACCACTTCGAAGACAAAGAACCCCCTTGAACCTACGGTTCGCGGGGGTTCCTGCTTTAGGGGCGTTTCTGGTGCAACACCCTGAAACCAGGCGAAATACGGTGGTCATTTACTAACCCATCCACAAACCCCGAACCCCATGAAACGCTGGAAACACGGGCACTTGCTACGGGTGGCTACTCGGGGTTTGTGGATGGGTTTGTAGTTTCCAGCCCTTTCCGCCCTGATTCGTCCTCAAAGAAGGCCCGGCAGCCCGCCCGCGTCCACCTTGCAACGATTGCCCCTTGAGACGCCTTTCTCCACATCCCCCT
>JAAZAI010000497.1 GCA_012514445.1 Lentisphaerota bacterium | reverse complement strand
GCTCGCTGTCCATTCCGGTCTTCTGATCGACTGCGTTCACAACCCTACCGGGCCTCTCCCGTCTTCATGACGGCCTCGGGGACCCAGCCGCTGGCGCGGCCGTGCAGGACGCGACACCAGTCGCCATGGTGCTCGCGGACCTCGACCGAGGCTCCCGCCGGGATGTCGAAGAGCGCACGCGAGCCGGCGTCCGGACACAATCGCGCCCGCGAGGCCACTTCCAGCGACGCCATCGGCCCGCGCCGCCGGCGGACGAACCAGGAGAGGCCGCGAACCGCCTCTTCGCGGCGAACGGCCGCGCCGTTGGCGGCCGGAGCGTTCGGCAGCGCGATGAACGGCATCGGCGCATTCGTCGAGCCGGGCTCGATCACGCGCTCCGAGACGCGGATGGCGAACGGTCCGGCGGAGAGCGTCTCGTATTCCCCTTCGACCGGGTTGAACACCGTCACCGCGAAGGCCGCCGCCTGCGTTGCGTTCGTACTCGTCGGGATGATCACTTGCGTGAACGACGCCACCCCGTCGTCCCGCGCCGTCGCCTTGGGCGGATACACCTTGAAGTCCGGGCCCGGACGGTATTCGACGCCGGACACGTCGTCCACCACGCCCTTCCCGAGCAACGACCACTTCAAATTCATCAGGTCGCCCACGGAGCAGCTCGTCGGCGAGAGCGATGCCGAAAGCCGGAACTGGCCGATGGCGCCGCAGTAGTTCGCAGGACGCCCCTCCAGAGGGGGAGGCAGGACGTCAATCTCCAGCACGTCGGCCGGGGTGCGGAACGAGAAGATGCGGCGGCTGATGAATCCCGTGGTTTTCAGCCGAATGGCGATTTGCCCGCTCAGCACGGGGGCGAAGACGACCTTGCCCTGCCGAAGCAGGATCGCGTCCGTGGTGAAGGCGAGCTTCTGCGGACTTCCGCCCTCGACCTGCCGGAAGCGCCCCATCTGGACGACGCCGCCGTCCGGCAGGCCGTCGATGTCGATGCCGCCGGCCAAGTCGGCCTCGCCGAGGTCGACGATGATGTTCACGGCCACCGTCTGTCCGACGTAGTAGCGCGGCAGCGACGGCGCGACGCTGAACGTCACCGCTGGCGCGGGCGCCGTCTGCTGCGCATGCGCGACGCCGCCGAACAGGGCGCAGGCGACCACAGGCGCCATCGTCCACAATCGCGATTTCATCTCCGCTCCGCTCCTTCCTGCCCCGTCGCCTCGGGCATGTCCGGGAGCGCCGCCGCCAGCACGCGATGGCTCGCCAGCACGCTGGTGGCGAGCAGCAACCCGACGACGAGTCCCGCCAGGGCCAGAGCCGCGCCCGTGCGCCGCAGGCGCAGCCGCCTCAGCAGCAGTCCCGCCCACAGGACGCACCACGAGGCCGCGAGCCAGTCCACGCGCACCTGCATCGGCACGCGGTAATGCCAGAAGAGCGGCACCCGGTACCAGGGAAGCCCCGTGCCGGAGTCCGCACCCTGCCGCATCGCGTCCTTTCCGTTTTCGGCCTTGCGCAGCGCCGCGCAGGCGATGGCGAGATTGTTCTCGATTTCGGGCGTCGCGCCCTGCAGCGCCTCCGCGCGGGACAGCGCGTCGAAGGATTCCGCGGGGAAGCCCGCCAGCAGCAGCAGCGTGCCGTAGTTGTAGAGGGCGGCGCCGTGGCCGTCGCCGCGTTCGATCATCTCGCGGTACAGCATCGCCGCGGCGCGGAATTCCCGCGGCTCCTGCGCCTGCGCGGCGGCGGAGGCGGCCTGCCGCCAGGAGAACGACGTCGCCGCCGCGCCTTCGGCCGCCGCGGCCATGCCACCGAGAAGGCAGGCCAGCAGCGCCATCTTCAGCGTGGCGAAAAGCTCCGCAAGCCGATGGCGATGCGCCTTGACCGTTCCCGCCGGATCGCCGCCGGGCGTGAAACCCGAATCGAACACCGCTTGCAGCCGCCGGCCGATCTCGTCGGCCGTGGCGGCGTCCACACCCCGCCGCAGCAGGATCGCCTGGACGTCGCCGGGCGTGAAGCCCGCGCCGCGCTCCCCGAATTTGTCGCGAAGGAAGGCCCCGACGGCGTCCATCGCCGCCTGGGGCGTCTTCGCGTGGAGGATGCGCCTGACGGCGCGTCCCGTCGCGGCGCCGCGCTTCAACGTCGCGCCGAACGTCTTGCGCCGCCGCCAGAACGCGCCGAACGCCACGACGGCGGCATAGAGCGCCGGGGGCACGAAGGCCACGCCGAGAAGCGCGCCGCGGCTCGCCGCGCGGCGAGCGCCGGCCGTCGGAACGGTCATCGTGAGCGCCGAGGGATATTGCTCCGCTTCGATGGAGAGGCTCGCGCGGGCGGCGTTGGTGGCGATGCCGTAGATGGCGTCGGGATCGAGCTGCGCCGCGGGGTTGACGCGCAGCGGAACCGGGGTCGTCCGGATCGTCTCGTACTGACGCTTCTCCGTGTTGAAGAAGGCGAGTTCGAGCGCGGGAACCTCGATCGTGCCGCTTTGGATCGGCCGGATTTTGTAGACGTAGCGCATGCCCGCCGGGACGCGTTCGGACGCGATGTCCCCATAGTGCCGGAATCGCTCGGACATGGCCTTGTCGTCGAAGATCCGGGGCGGCTTCATGTTGCCGAGCGTCTGATCGCCGGTGATCTCGAGCGTCAACAGGATGGGATCGCCTTCGCTGCACGACTGGGCGTCCAGCGAAACCGCGGCCGCCATCCGCGTGCCGAGGGAGCCGATGAACGAAGCGGGGCGGCCCTCTGTGGGCGGAGGGGTGACGGAGACGGTCAACGGGGCGGAGACGGCGAAGACGACTTGGGGCCGTGGCTGCGCTCCCTCGTCGCCGCCAATGAAGACGTGTCCCTTGAAGCGCACCGGCGGGAAACGGCACGTCCCCTCGTCCGTGGCCTTGAAGGGAAAGCCCAACTGGTACCGCCAGGCGGGCTTTCCCTCCAGTTCCGCCGCCGTGCGAGCCAGATGGAAGACTGCCGGTCCGCGATTGCCGAGGAAATCGAAAAGGGAGTTCTGGGCCGGTGCGGAGTAGTTGTTCACGCGGAAGCCGCCGCTCTCCGGACGCTCCGCGAGAAGTCCGTTGAGCAAGCCGTCGAGGGGGCGCGCGAATGCGCAGCCGGAAACGGCGCCATCGACGAGAAACGGAATGTCGAGATGCGGCGCGTTCTCGCCCTCCGCGATCGGGTTGACCGCCGCATGCACGCCGGGGAGGCGCGCGATCGTCACGTCGAGCACGACGTCGAAGGTCTCCTCCGGCAGCACGGAGCTCCGGCTTGCCGAGAGCGCGACCCTGACATGCGGCTGCGGATCGGGTCCGACGACCTTGACGGGCGGGATCAGGGCCGTCAGGCGGCGGCCGTCGACCTCGAGGCTGGCCGTCCCCATCGCGAAGACGCCCGCCTGCTCGGGACGCACCGCGTAGATCCAGGAGGTTCGTTCGACGACCTGCTCGCTGAACTTGCCGTTGACGATCGTCACGTTGCGGCTCGACAGGTTCCGCGGCTGCGGGGCGCTGATGGCGCAGCCCTGCGTGTTTTCGATCGCCGGCGAGCCGCCCGGCGCGGGCGCGCCGTCCAGGGAAATCGCCAGCGTGAAGGCGTCGCCGAGGAAGACCGATTCCGCGCTGACCTCCGCGCTCAACGTGGCGGCGGCAGAACCGTCAGAGACGGCAACCGCCAGGAACAACGCCCATAAGAGCAATTTCACGCGTCGAAAGACATGCATCGCAGAGAAAACCATGATCGACAATCACCGCCGACAAGGCAGTGCTTTGATGACGCCTTCATCTTAGCACAAGACACGCACGCCGTTCAACATCTCGGCTCCAGCATCAGCAATTCTCAATCTGGCCGGGAACCAGGGAAACGGCGCGCTCGGAGATCGCGCCCGAAAAGCCCCGCAAATCGTGAGTCCGCAAGGTAGGGCGGGCTCTCCGAGCACGCCGCCGCCAATGGAAAGCGGCCATATTGAGAATTGCTGTCGCGCACCCCTCGCACGCCACTAGCCCCAAACCCCTCCCCCCGCCGTAGCGCTTCTGGACAAGCAGGCCTGTGGCGGGGTCATAGTTCCAGCGGGTGACATCGAGCGATGGATGGTCGAGGGAATCCACGGTGGCAGGGTCGAGCGCAGTGTCGCGGGTGGTGGCCATCGCCACCTTGCGGCCGTCGGCGTCGTACTCGTACCAGACGGGATAGGTGGTGCCGTACTGGCGGATCACATTTCCACGGAGGTCGTAGACGGTGTGCGTGGACTGGTTCAGGGCGTCGATGGTTTCGATCTGGCGACCGTGTTGGTCATAGACGTAGGATGTTGAAGACACGATTACAGGATTGACAGGATTGGCGTGGGTGTAGCATCCAGCCGAATGGAAGACTGCGAAGTGATCGACCCTGTTGTTCTCTCCCCAATTCATGGCGTCATTCTACACCCTCAGGCGGTGAGGGGCAACTTGGAATTGCCACGAAAAGTCACGAAAAGCCACAAAAAGGGCTGCGCCCAAGACTCCCCTTCGCGGGCTTTGCGCCCTTTGCGTGAAATCGTCCCACGCCAAGCTCGCCAAGAACGCCAAGGAGCTGGAATGGCCGGGGCGGCGGCGACGAGTGGG
>JAAZAI010000496.1 GCA_012514445.1 Lentisphaerota bacterium | reverse complement strand
CGACTCGACCGCGCGGGAGAGGGCGATGCGCTGCCCCTTGCGGTTGGCCGCGACGATCCCGCCCTCCGGCGTCCGGCGCACCAGCGTCCGGCGGCCGTCGTACTTCTCCTGGACGCACCAGCGGGGGGTGGAGAGGTACGCCTCCGCCTCCGCCTCGCCGATGGGGTTGAGGAGCTGGGGGCGCAGGCCCGTGTCGATCCGGGCCGACTCCGCAAGCACGGTTCCCACGGTCGCCACGGTCGGCACAGTCGCCACGGTGCCACCCGCGTCCGCCCTGGCGAGGACGGAGCCGCCGACGGCTTCGTATCCCTTGGCGATCTTCGATTCCACGAGCTTCAGGTAGATCGCCACGGCCTCGGCATGCGACACCGGGGCCGAGGTCTTCGTCCCGGTGTTGAGGGCGGCGCCCCGGCGTCCGTACGCGAAGTTGACGACGTAGCCGCCGCCGGACTCCTCCACGGTTACGCAGTAGATCTTGTCGCTGCGGCCCTCGTGGCACCACAGCTCGATTTTGGGCAGTTCAGTCATGGTCTGGTTCTCCTTGTTGATGATGGGATTCGTGTTTATGGGTCTCTGCCGCTTCGAGGGCGGCATGCTCCCAGGCGACACACGCCTCGCGGCGGGCATGGCGGAAGCGTTCGACGCCCTCCGGGGTGCGCACGACCCAGCGCTGCGCGGCGGCGTCGAACTCGATGGTGGTGGCCCGCGCGACGGCGAGCCGCCCCACGGCGGACAGGTCGATGGCCTCGGTGTAGAGGCACCGGCCCGTGCCGTCGGTCTGGAAGATGATCTCGTGCGTCGCCATGCCTACGCTCCGATCCGCTGGACGGGACGCAGGTAGCGGTGGCGCTCGGCCTTGTCGACGCGGGTCCTGCGGCGGCCCAGCGCCTTCTCCAGGAACGCCGTGGCCTTCTCGCAGTCCGGGCCGGTGAAGCCGATGGCGTCGATCTTGATGGTGCCGTCCGGTGCGACGACGACTTCGATGGTCTTCGAACTCATGCGACACCTCCGATCACGCCGATCACGAGCTTGACGCTGCCGTCGGCGAGCGTCCGGCGCTGGGTGGAGAGGCCCTTGCGGCGGGCCTCGATCTGGGCCTTGTGGACGCCGTAGAGCTGGAGCAGGCGGCCGTAGTTCTTTCCGACCTCCTTCTCGACGTGCCCCGACCACCAGTCCGTGGTGAGCCGGTAGCCGCCGTCGGGCATGCGGTCCGCGGCGATGTCGTAGGGGCCTTTGAGGCGTACGACGTAGTCGCCGCGCACCTGGCGACGGCCGTAGCCCCGGGCCTCGGCGCCGGCTTCGAGTCCGACGCCCAGCTCGGCGCAGGCGGCCTTGAGCGCCGCGATGTCGCGAATCTGCGTTTCGATGGTGGTGAAGTGTGACATGTCGACGATCCTTTCGAGTGGTTTGAGGGTTCAGGGAATCGGTAGGCTGTAGGAATTGAGGCTGTAGGCTGTAGGCTGGAGACTTCCTAATCCTAATCCTAATCGTAATCGTAATCGCATGACGACGAGTACTCGGGGAAACTTTGTCGCGAGCGTTGTCGCGAGCTTGCCCTGAGCCTGTCGAAGGGCTTTGTCGATGCGCGGCAGGCGTGTACGATTACGATTACGAGCACGATTACGATTACGATCACGAGTACGAGAGAGGCTAGCCACTAGCGACTAGCCACTAGCGACTAGCGACTCCGCAGCCGCCTACGCGGCGAAGGTGATCTTGCGGACGCCCATCTGGCCGAAGCGTTCCACGATGCGCGTGGCGTCGCTTGCGG
>JAAZAI010000495.1 GCA_012514445.1 Lentisphaerota bacterium | reverse complement strand
CCACACGAATTCGGTGTCGAGGGCGATGAAACTCATGAGATGGCCTTGTGCTGTGGGATGAGAAAGCGCGCCGCCTCAGCCAGCAACGTCGCCTCGTCGGCGTACTGGACCAGTTCCGCCGGCAGGTTCTTGCGGAACGATCCGCCGTAGTTCTTGGTGAAGATCCGCTGATCCGTCACGACCACGACGCCGCGGTCCTCCTTGTGGCGGATGAGGCGGCCGAAGCCCTGACGGAACTTGATGATCGCGTTGGGCAGCGCGAACTCGCGGAAGGAGTCGCCGCCGTTCTCCGCCACGCGCTCGGAGCGGGCGCTCACGACGGGGTCGTTCACGGCGTCGAACGGCAGCCGCGCGATGACGAGGCAGCTCAGCGCCTCGCCAATGAGATCGACGCCCTCCCAGAACGAGTCGGTGCCCATCAGCACCGACGGCGCGTCTTCGCGGAAAAGCGAGGTGATGTGCTCGCGCGACTGCCCACCGCCCTGCACCAGCAGCCGGATGCCCTGGCCGGAGAGATCGGCGCGGAGACGCTCGGCGCAGGTCATCATCATGCGGTAGCTCGTGAAGAGCACCAGCATGCGCCCGCGCGAGAGCACGGCGAGCCTGCCCGTGAAGGTCGCGAACGCGGCCGTGTAGTCGCCCTCGGCGTCGGGGTGGGACCCGGCGACGTCGGGTAGGAACAGCGGCACGCCCGCGAGGCACTGGCGCCGGTAGTCGAACGGGGAGCCGACGCACAGCGACGTCACGCGATCCGGCTCGACGAGGTCGAGACCGATGCGGTGGGCGATGAAAGCCGGGGAATGGCTCACGTTCATCGTCGCGGAGCAGAGCACGACGCTCTCCTTCTTCGCGAAGACCGTCTCGGCCATGAACTTGGCGATCTCGATCGGCGCGGCGTGGAGGCCGCCGATGGGCTTGCCGTCGTAGTCGCGCGACACCGCGGCCCAGTACACCCAGTCGCGATCGGCGATCGCCGTGGTGAATTCGAGATTGTCGGCCAGCTCGTGCAACGCCGAGAGGAGAACCCCTAGCTCGCGGATGGCGTCCGCCACCGGTTCAGGCAGCGCCGCCACGGCCTCCGCGGGGGCGTCCTCCGGCCCCTTGCAGAGGTCCTGGATCTTCTCCAGCTCCGCGGTGAGCGCGTAGAGGTCGTCCTGGGCGGTCTGCAGGAGCGGCACGATCTCGGACCACGCGAACGAGGCGTGGACGGCGGGCCGGAGGCGCATCACGCTCTCCTCCTTGCGCGGCAGGCCGGCGACGCCCTTGAGGAAGCGGCGCGAGGAGAGGCGGAGCTTGTCCGCGTGCTTGATGGCGGCGCCGAGGCGTTCGTAGAGCGCGTCTCGCGCCTCGGCGGCGTCGAGGAAGTTGTTGGCGAACAACAGCTCGCGGAGGCGGTGAAGGAGGCCCGATTCGCGGCGGCGGCTCGCGTGGTGCAGCTTGCGGAGAGTGCCGTTGAACGAGTAGGCCGTGACCTCGCGCTCGAACTTGCGCGTGGCCGCCTCCTCGAGATTGTGGGCTTCGTCGAAGACGACCTGGGCCGTCTTCGGCAGCGCGAGGGGCTTCTCGGGCTCGGAGAAGAAGACGGAGTGGTTCGTGATGACGATGTCGGCGTTGATCGAGAGGTTGCGCGCGCGCTGCAGGAAGCAGCGGCCGTAGTGGCGGCACTTGCGTCCGCGGCATTCCTCGGGCGTCGAAGCGAGGCGGTCCGAGACCTCCGCGCCGCCGTCGAGCTCCGACAGGTCGCCCGTGGCGGTGCGGAAGATCCACGCGCAGAGATGCGCCAGCGGCAGAAGCTGGTCTTCGGCCAGCTCGGCCTCGCGATGCGAGAGCAACTGCTCGAGCCGGCTCAGGCAGAGGTAGTTCGAACGCCCCTTGATGAGCGCGGACTTGAACGGCGCGCGGATCACGCGGGCGATGGCGGGCAGGTCCTTGGTGAAGATCTGCTCCTGCAGATTC
This sequence comes from Lentisphaerota bacterium, assembly GCA_012514445.1. Lineage (GTDB taxonomy): Bacteria > Verrucomicrobiota > Kiritimatiellia > RFP12 > UBA3636 > JAAZAI01. The sequence continues at coordinate 2,054 of JAAZAI010000495.1, read as the reverse complement.
TTCGTGTTGGTGCTGACGACGACCGGGATCTTGTTCGCAAGGGACCACAGCACGGCGGGGACGAGGTAGGCGATCGTCTTGCCGATGCCGGTGCCCGCTTCGACGACGAGGTGGCGCTGGCCGTTGAACGCCTCCGCCACGGCCACCGACATCTGGTGCTGCTCCGGACGGTACTCGAAGTCCGGAACGGCGCGCTCGAACTCGCCGCCCGCCTGGAACCACCGCCCCACGTCGTCCGCCGGAATCTGCCGGTATTCCACGGGATTGGGCAGCTCGCGCTTCGGGTAGACGAAATGGTGCGGCGGAATGGACTTGAAGAGCGCGTCGCCCGACTCGTCGAGCGACGGGCGGGCCGTCAGCGCGAACGCCTGGCTTCGCGCAAGCTCCGCCGAGAGGGCCTTGAGCGCGTCGTCCGAACCGGCGGAGAGGAGCTGGCAGATGACCTCCACGGCCTCCGGGGGAAGCCCCGGGGCCTTCAAGTCGGCCAGCGGATCACAAACACCGCTAGGATTTGCATAAGCACTACAAGATTGGTTGGACATTCCGCTTCCTGCATCCGATCTTGCGCTTCTGATATTTCCCGAATACGTCCTGGTGCGTAAGGCGTGTGGTGGACAACGCCGCCTCATGATCGGCCTCGTCCAGTTTCATCTCCAGATCATCTGTCAACTCGGCATATACGGGCTGGATCTCAATCATGTTCTCTTCTCGTTTTTGATGGCGTATTTGTATCCCTTGAGAGCGTTGAGTTCTCGTCTTGTTCGTTGCCCACGCGAACCAGCCTTCCGCGAACAGCGGAGTGCAAGGCGCGACTTCCATGAAACACTCGCAAGGATAGACCATGAGAAGCACGCAAGTCAACTTCGGACTTGGTGGTCGCGATTCTCGGATGGGGATTTGAATCAGGAAAGCGGGAAAACAGGAATAGACGGCAAAGGACCCTGGAGCCGTTTGGGCAGGAATCGGAGGGGTGCATCCCCCCCCTGCGGCCTGCGGAGTTCCCTGTGTACGCTTACACTACTTCATTGGGATTCGACTCCTCTTCCATAGTGCCAACACTTGGTACGAGTGGATGGCTGGTACTTGCTCGGCGGGGACTTGCACCCCGCAAGAAGCGCCGAGCTTCGCTTGGCGCACTCCCGAAGACGTCGTAGTCGAAGGACTTGACGAGGAACGTCGCGGAGTTGTATTCACAGACGGCGGAGAGGACGCGGTCGCCGCAGTCGTTGAAGATCGCCGCGTCCAGTGGGTAGCCCCCCGAGAAGGCGCCGTTGTCGAAACGGCGCATGGACGGGCGGCCAAACGGGTCGCGCTTGAGGTAGTAGAGCCCCGTGGCGTCGTGGATCTCGACGTCCCTGCCGTGCCGCTTCTTGCGGACGGCCGGCGTCTGGGCGCCGGTCGTGGAAGTCTCGACGAGGATGCCGCTTTGCGTGTCGAACGAGGCGGCGGTTTCGGTCGTCTCGCCGGAGGCGTCCGACGTGACTTCGCGGCGGCGCAAAGAGTTTGAGAGTCCAGTGAGTTGCGAACGCGAGACGCCCAGGCCGTCCGCCGCATACTGGGAGAATCGCGTCTCGCGCACCCATCGTCCATTCCAGTATCGCGTAAAATTCATGACGTTGCTTTTTCCGTTGTTACAATGAGTCTTTCCTTCGCTTTGCGGAATGGACTATCACCATTGGCGGCATTGTGCCGCCGCGTCCCGTTAAGATATTGGCATCCACCAAACAAGCCTAAAGAATGATTGGGTGCCAAGGTGGCTTATAAAAAACCAATAACCATATACCACCGTTACTACCCCAAACAATAGAATCAACAAAAACAATAGAAATGCCTTTTTAGCGTTTTCACTTCGTTTACGTTGCAAATAGATGACCGATGGAATTATACAAATGATTCCTATCGGAGTAATTCGATTTGTAGCAAAAACAAGTGGGTCGATGACAGAATTACCACACACTGCCTTGTTAATGGTATGATACACCGAAACGAAAAGGCATAATGAAATGGTAAATAGAGCGATGACAGACACCCAAAGCGCACATGTCAATGTTATG
>JAAZAI010000494.1 GCA_012514445.1 Lentisphaerota bacterium | reverse complement strand
GTCAACGCCACCGGCGAACGCATCCCCGTCAGCCTTTCCACCGCCGTGCTCAAGGACGCCAAGGGGCGCGTCATTGGCGGCGCCGAGGTCTTCCGCGACCTCTCCGAACTCGAAATCCTCCGCCAAGAGCTTGAAGGACGGTTTCATGCCGGCGAACTGACCAGCCGCAGCCCGCTCATGCAACGGCTTTTCGAAGTGCTGCCCGTGATCGCCGCCAGCCCGAGCACCGTGCTCATCCAGGGCGAGACGGGAACCGGAAAGGAACTTGTCGCTCGGACGCTCCACGCCATGAGCCCGCGCAAGGACGGCCCGTTCGTGGCCGTCAACTGCGGCGCGCTGCCCGACACGCTCCTCGAATCCGAACTGTTCGGCTACAAGGCCGGCGCCTTCACCGACGCCAAGAAGGACAAGCCCGGGCGCTTCGCCCTGGCCAAGGGCGGCACGCTCTTCCTCGACGAGATCGGCGAAACAAGCCCCGCCTTGCAGGTGCGCCTGCTGCGCGTGCTCCAGGAACGCGTCTACGAGCCGCTCGGCGCCACGAAGCCGGAACGCGCCGACGTGCGTGTCATCGTGGCAACGAACCGGGATCTGCTCGCGCGCTGCCGCGAAGGCGCCTTCCGGGAGGATCTGTACTATCGCATCAACGTCGTGCGCGTCGAGCTGCCGCCGCTGCGGCGACGCGCGGAGGACGTCCCGCTCCTCGCCGAGCAGTTCATCGCGCGCTTCAACCGACTGCAGGGCAGGCGCGTCTCGGGTCTCGCCCCGGAGGCGCTCTCGCTGCTGATGGCCTACGACTGGCCTGGCAACGTGCGCGAACTCGAGAACGCCATCGAGCGCGCCTTCGTCCTCTGCCCTTCTGGACGCATCGGCGTCGAACATCTGCCGGAAACGATCGCCGGCGTCCGCTCGGGCGCGCGCCCGCAGGAGGGATGCGGTCTCCGCGACGTGCGCAAGGCCATCGACGCGCAGGCCATCCGCGCCGCGCTCGAACGCCACGGCGGCAACCGCGCCGCCGCCGCTCGGGAGCTGGGCGTCCACAAGACCACGCTCTTCCGCAAGATCAACGCGCTGGGGCTTGCGCTCCCGGCAGTCACGCCGCAACCTGCTCGGGAGCGGAAACGCCGCCGTGATGCTCCACGTTCCCGTTGATCAGGAGCCCGGGCGTCATCAAAGGATTCGGCGGTTCCACGACGCGTAGTCAGCGCGCCTATGAGCAAACTCTGCCCCGCAATGTATTGCGGAAATGCAACCGTCTGGCATGGTGATGGTTGCGGAAACGCTACTATTTTGCACCTGAAATAGAGCGGCAGTGCAGCCGACGGAGGAAGTTCTGGGGAGTAAATGTAGGAGTAAGTGCATGCAAGCAAGTGCGTTGCCTGTATCCTGAACCCTGAACCCTCCGCCATCTCCCCGCCTTGGCACGGCGTGTGCATGGTTGTCAGACACCTAGCGATTTCATGGCGACCGGCATTCGCATCGGGATGTCTGCCGCCCTTCACGAACCCAGAGAGCAAAATCCAACATGACGCTCACCATCGCCAGCGGCAAAGGCGGCACCGGCAAAACCACGTTCT
>JAAZAI010000493.1 GCA_012514445.1 Lentisphaerota bacterium | reverse complement strand
CTGCTCCTCGAGGATGTTGATCTGGTTGTCCTGGCTCTTGATCTGCTCGTTCTTCTGGTTGATCGTGTCGTTGAGTTCGACGATCTTGTCGTTGAGCTCGGCCTTTTCACGTTCAAGGCGGGCGATTTCAGCCTTCTGGCGCCCGATTTCGGCTTCGAGTTCGCCGATTTTCTGCTCCAAGGTGGTGATGGTGCGCTTGCTGACGCGGTGGGCCTTCTTCTCCTCGTTGAGGAGGTCGATCACGGCTTCCAGCTCCTGGCGGACCACGGTGAGCTGCGTGCGCGTGTTGTTGAGGGTCTTGAGCTGCGCCTGGGCGCGGTCGAGGACGCGGGTGAGGATTTCGTCCATCGTGCCTTCGCCGGAGGTGACGGGGCGGTTGTTCACCTTGACGATCTTGCCTTCGGCGTCCAGCTTGAAATACTTGCCGAGCAAGGCGCGCGAGCCCGCGTCGTCGATCTTCATCGTGGGCGTTCCGAGCACTTCCAGCGCGTCGTTGTAGTTGCTCCAGAAATCAGATTTGCTGGGAACCTCGACCGGGCGGTCGCTGACGACGTCCGTGTCGCGCTCGGGGTGGTTGGCCACGCCGTCGAAAGCGGGATCCTTCTCCTCGAGCGTCTTGCTGAGCTGAATGACCTTTTCTTCCAGCGTATGGGTTCGGCCGATGAGCAGTTCGCGCTTTTGGAAGTTCGCGAGTCCCATGACGAGCGCGAGAATGCTGAGAAGCAAGATGAAGACGGTCAGAACTTTGAGTAGCGTGCCCATGGCGGTTTTCCCCGACTGAAAGATTCACTGGTTATAGAACCAATGCGGACAGAGTAATTCATTCTCCGCGTGATTGCAACTGAAAAAGTGGAAACCAAATCCGCGTGGACTTCCCGACGCGATTTTGATACCTTTATACGGAATGAAATCACGTCAGTTCGTCGATACGGCATCGTTGTACGCACGCGCGGGTAGAGGTGGAAACGGCTCGGCCAGCTTCCGCCGCGAGAAGTTCGTGCCCCGCGGCGGACCCGACGGCGGGGACGGCGGCCGCGGCGGCCACGTCAGCCTCGTGGGCGACGAGGACGTCGATTCGCTCGTCGGCATCTTCTACGAGCCCCGCCGCATCGCCGAGAACGGCGGCGCCGGCAAGGGGCGCGGCATGCACGGCAAAAATGGCGCCGACCTCGTCATCCCCGTGCCGCTGGGCACCCTCGTCAAGAACGAGGAGACCGGCGAGGTGCTGGGCGAGATCACGACGCACGGCCAGATGCTCGAAATCGCCCATGGCGGGCGCGGCGGCCTCGGCAACGTCCACTGGAAGCGCCCGGACCACCAGGCCCCCACCGAGTTCACCCCCGGCGCCGACGGCGACGAGCTGAACCTGCGCCTCGACCTGCGCCTCATGGCCGACGCCGGCCTCGTCGGCTTCCCGAGCGCCGGCAAGTCCTCGCTGCTCGCCCGCATCACCAGCGCCCGCCCCAAGGTCGCCGCCTACCACTTCACCACGCTCAAGCCCATCATGGGCACCGTCATCATCCCCGAGAAGTTCACGAGCTTCCGCGTGGCGGACATTCCCGGCATCATCGCCGACGCCCACCTCGGCGCCGGGCTCGGCTTCGACTTCCTCCGCCACATCGAGCGCTCGCGCGTCCTCGTCTTCGTCATCGACATGGGCGCCGAGGAGGGCCGCGACCCCGCGGACGACTACCGCACGCTGCGCCACGAGCTGGAGATGCGCGACCCCGCGCTGCTCGAGCGCGAGCAGGTCGTCGTGGCCGCCAAGATGGACCTGCCCGACGCCAAGGAGAATCTCAAGGCGTTCAAGCGCGAGACCGGGCTGCGCCCGATCGAGACCTCGACGGAGCTGGGCACGGGCTTCGACAAGCTCGTGACGCGCCTCGCGCGCATCCTCAAGCCCGTCCCGCGCACGTCCGGGCGCACCTACGGCATGGCCCCCGCCAAGGCGGTCCGGACGGTTCCCGCCGCCACGGTCGCGGCCGGAGCCGCCGCCGGCCAGGCGCCGCGCCGCAAGCCGGAGTCGCGCAAGCCCCGCGCCGAGAAGACCGGCCGCGAATCCCGTCCTGGCTACACGCCGCCGCGCGAAATCGAAGGCCGCGGCGAAAATCCGGGCGCGCCGGACGTCATCCCGCTCAAATCCCAGAAGCTCGCGACCTTCCTCAGGTTCCAGTAGCCCGCACGGCGGGCGGCAATTCCAATCCCCAAGCGTATTCAACCATGCAAGACTCCAACGACAGCGGAAAGAAGGACAAGCGGCAGATCGGCGTCGGGATCCTGGGCTTCGGCACCGTCGGCGCCGGCGTTGCCGCCGGCCTCCTCGACAACCGCGGCCCCCTGGCCGAGCGCACCGGCATCGACATCGTCCTGCGCAAGGTGGCGGACCTCGACGTGACGACCGACCGCGGCGTGAAGCTCCCCGAGGGCGTGCTGACGAACGACGCCATGGCCGTCATCAACGACCCCGCCGTCGACATCGTCGTCGAGCTCATCGGCGGCTGCGGCGTGGCGATGAAGTTCGTCAAGGCCGCCCTCCAGGCCGGCAAGCCCGTCGTCACCGCCAACAAGAAGATGCTCGCCGAGCATGGCGCCGAGATCTTCGGCCTCGCCGCCGAGAAGAACGCCGACATCTTCTTCGGTGCTTCCGTGGGCGGCGGCATCCCCATCATCCGGGCGCTGCGCGACGGCCTCGCCGGCAACCGCATCGCCTCCATCCACGGCATCCTCAACGGCACCTGCAACTACATCCTCACGAAGATGGAGCGCGAGGGCGTGCCCTTCGAGGCGGCCCTCGCCGAGGCCCAGCGGCAGGGCTTCGCCGAGGCCGATCCCACGCTCGACGTGGATGGCTTCGACACGCTCCACAAGGCCGCCATCCTCGCCGCCCTCGCCTACGGCATCTTCCCCGACGTCCGCCATCTCGCCGTCCGCGGCATCCGCGGCGTCGTCGAGGCCGCCGACATCCGCTTCGCCGCGGACCTCGGCTACCGGATCAAGCTGCTGGCCATCGTCAAGCAGGACGACGCGGGCGTCGAGATCCGCGTGGCCCCCACGCTGGTGCCGGAGGACGGCATGCTCGCCTCCGTCTCGGGCGTCTTCAACGCCGCGCTCGTCAAGGGCGACCTCTCGGGCGACACGCTCTACTACGGCCGCGGCGCCGGCCGCCTGCCGACCGCCAGCACGGTCATCGGGGACATCGCCGAAGTCGCCCGCGGCATCGCCGCCGACGGCTGGCCGCGCATCGCGGTGCCCCGCACGAGCCGCGCGGTGCGCATCAAGGACGCCGGCGAGATCGTCTCGCGCCACTACGTGCGCCTGTCGCTGGCGGACACGCCGGGCTCGCTGGCGGCCGCCGCCGGGGTCTTCGGCGACCACGGGGTCAGCATCCAGGCGGCGCTTCAGAAGAGCATGCCGGAGGAACGGCCCGGCTTCGCGACGGTCGTCGTCATGACGCACCAGGCCGCGCAGTCGGACCTCGACGCCGCGCTGGCCGCGCTCTCGCGCCTGCCCTGCTGCGGGGCCCCGCCCTGCCGCCTCGGCATCGAGGACTGAGCGGGGTGGCGTCAAGTGTCGCGATGGCGGAATGCTGGCGACGGCCTGCGGCGACGAACAGGCAACGATGAAGGGCGCGCCGGTCGGCAGCGGACTCGGGCGCATCGACTAGTCCGAAGTTCCAGCGATGAGCCACGGTCTCCACCTTGCTCAAGTTTTTGATTTTCAACAAGATGAAGATGTCTTGGGCTTGGATTCCCCGTTCCGTCTACTGGACACAGGTTCTGGCCAGAACGGGG
>JAAZAI010000492.1 GCA_012514445.1 Lentisphaerota bacterium | reverse complement strand
GTGGGGATTTCGCGGACGCCGGGGCCCCAGTCGCGCCCGGTCGGCGCGTCGGGCAGGACGAGGATCTCGAGGGAAGGCCAGTTCTGGCGGCGCAGCGCCTCGAGGCATCGTTCGAGGACGGCGGAGGCGCCGGGGCAGGCGACGACGGCGGAGACGCGTGGCGCGAGGGCGGGCGGGTCGTGCGGTTCGATCGATTCGTAGTAGCGCAGCACGCGGAGGCGGTAGAAGATGGCGAGCGTGTCCGTCATGACCTGCTTGACGTTGGTCCAGGTGAGGCTGCCGGCCTTGCCGCCGAAGTCGAGTTCCACGGGGGCTTCGGCGATGTGGCTGCCGTGGTCGCGGGCGATGGAGAGGATCTCGAGATCGAAGGCGAAGCGCTTGGCGAGCATGCGGGAGAAGGCGTAGGCGAGGGCGTCGCGGCGGAAGAGCTTCATGCCCGTCTGCGTGTCGTGGACGGGCAGGCCCACGAGCAGTTTCACGAGGCCGTAGTAGACGACGCTGGCGATGCGGCGCTTGAGCGGATAGTGGATTTTCGACTCCGGGTGCATCTTGGAGCCGATCACGATATCCGCGCGTTCGTCGCGCATGATCTCGAAGAAGCGCCAGACGAAGTCCGGATTGAGGTCGAGGTCGGCGTCGAGGAGCAGGACGTGGGAGCCGCAGGACCGGTCGAAGCCGCTGGCGAGTGCGGCGCCCTTGCCGCCGTTGGCGAACGCGTAGACGGGGTGGACGGCGTCGGGCAGGCCCTCGGCGGCGCGGCGGATCTCGGCGGCCGTGTCGTCGGCGCTGCCGTCGTCCACGGGCACGATCTCGAAGGGGATGCGGCCGGCGAAGACAGAGTGGACCCGGTGGATGTTGCGGTGGATCGAACGGCCGAGGTTGAAGGCCGGCATGACGACGGAAAGGCGCCCGGACGGCCCCAGACAAGCCATGGCGGCCTCGACCGCGCTGTCGGGTGGCCCGCCGCTCGGGGCCATCGTGCCTGCTTCCGTGGTTTTCATAAACGCATCCCTATCGATGTCTTGGATTGGTCAGCTCCTCCGGCAACGTCGTCGACGCTGTTCGTCCCCGCCTCCGGCGCCGCCAGAACATGCTGTATGCGCCCCTCTTCCGGTGATCGCGACTGCGGATGTCTCATTGTATGCCAGCTCGGTGCCCAGCGGCGACAGCTTGTAGAGGATGTACTTCTGCGAGGCGGGATGGCGCTTGCCAGACGGGTACCCAAGTGCGGAGAGCTTGAGCTTGTCATTTGGGAACATCAGCATGTGAAAAGAGATGGAGATAGACTGGAAACGATCCTTGCGAGTTCAATCCCATCAACGATCGCAACTGGGTTCTTCCCTGTTGCGAACGCCTCTGAAATGGCTGCGCGCGTGAAATGGCTTGTTGTGACAATGCATCCCGTGGCAAACGGTGCAAGGCTTCCACGTAATTCGGCGACTTCCTTTCTGCCTACGCTGTGCCTCCACCGTTTTGCCTGAATTTGCGTAAGCAAGTGTCGCAAAGGCCATGTCCGCCATCCTGGTCGAGCGTTGATATCGATGCCGCCATCTTGAGAATATTTTGTTACCTCAATGTTCTCAAATCCAGAGGTCTTTAAAAGATCCGCGATGGTGTGTTCGAATTTCTCTGGATCGCACAAAAGCATGGAGCTTCGGATTCTTTCAAGGGAGGCCACACCCATTTCTGTCGTGTCACCCATTGGCTCCTTCACGGTTTCAACAACATCGCGATCTTCGTGGAGTTGCCAGGACCAGTTTCCAAATAATTCTCCCGTCATCTCGCGATCCATGCAAGTCGGTACCCTCTGAAATTCAGTATGGACTTTGAATTCGAAAACCCAGGCGGATCGACTCGTTCCGGAATGGTCAAATTGCTGTTCTTGAAAGCATCGAATGTATTCCAGGAGTCCAAGAAAGCCCCAATGTTTACCCCCAGCCTTTTTGTCACGCCGACTCGCAGTTTGAATAAATGCGTATATTGGGAAATGCTGTTCGACTTGCTCGGGGATTCTGGCATTGAATCCCGATAGGCTCTGTTCTCCGCCTCGTCCTGTTCCTGCAAAGACGAGAATGTCCCCTTCCATACGATCCGCATAAGGATTCTCTGCTTGTTGCCTCGGAGTTGAAAGCGAAGTGAAAACGGCAATACGTGCAACTGAACCGTCTGGATGAAGTTTGACGCGGATGCCGCCCGTGTTCCCGACACCCAGAGATCGGAAGATTTCTTCGTTCGAATACGTTTGTGCGATGTCGAAAGCGCTAAGTGCAGATGTCATTGCATGGAGCTTTGT
>JAAZAI010000491.1 GCA_012514445.1 Lentisphaerota bacterium | reverse complement strand
CATGCGGACGATGGGATGCGCCATTTCCACGGGGCGTAGAGGCGCCGCTGCGGGCGCACGGTTTCAGATCGGCAGCACGCACAGGCAAATGCGACACGCTCCGCAACCCCAGAAACTGACCGGGTACGGATGGGATTACGTTTTTCCTTGCGCAATGGACTGCAAAACCCTAGAATCCTTAAATCTTTGTTGTTTCAGGAGCAAGTCAGTTTTCTATGCCAAAGGACGATTCCATTGAGGTTTTGGGCACGGTGGTCAAGGTTCTGCCGGCCACCATGTACCGCGTGAAGCTCGACAACGGGCACGAAGTGCTCGCCCACATCTCCGGAAAGATGCGGAAGTTCTTCATCAAGATCACCACGGGCGACAAGGTCACCCTGGAGATGTCCCCGTACGACCTCGAAAAAGGCCGGATCATCTACCGCCACAAGGGCAACGTGCCGCAGCCGCTTCAGGACGGCCCCGGGTCGTCGTCCTCCAACGGCTCCAGGTAGTCTTCCGACGCTTCAAACGCCCCTGCCCCGTCGTCGGTCTCGACGACGGGTTTTTCATCTTCCGGGACGGGCGACGCCGCGGATCGCGCTTCCACCGGCGCGTCCGCGGGCGGCTGCGCCGACGGGCCCTTCGACGTCGGCACGACGGGATCGGCTTCGCCCGTGAGCATGCGAATCGTCGCCTCGCCCGTCGTCCAGCTCTTGAGCCGTTTCGAGCAGGCCATCAGGTCCGCGCGCCGGCGCATGGCCTCGGACGTGTCGGCCGCGGGATCGGCCGGCGTCAGATCCGCGCGGCGCTTCGCGCACCAGCGCCGCCAGGCGGAGAGCACGAGATCGCGCGCCACGTCGAGGGCCATGAAATTCTCGTGAGCGCCGGAGCGGTCGGGACGCACCGCGAGCGCGCCCAGGAACGCGGCCGCTTCCGCGTCGCGCTCCAGGAGCGGCGCGACCGCGTCGACGCCCGTCGCGCGCGAGGTGTAGAACGCCGCCACGACGCGCCGGCACACACCCTCCAGCACCAGCCAGTCGGGAAGCGTCTTCGTCAGCAGCTCCGCCACGTCGTCGTGCTCCTCGAAGCTGTGCACGAGCAGCTCGCAGATCGACAGGTCGAGCTTCTCGGGCAGCGCGGCCTGCTGGCCCGACGCGGTGGCGCCTGCGCCGGAGACGCCGACCCCCGCGGCGTCCGCCTCGTCGAGCGCGACCATCGGTTCGTCGAAGGGCGGCGCTTCGTCGAATCCGCTCGCGGGCGCGGGAGCGCGCGCGGCGCCGCGGCCCGAGGCCTCGGCCCGGGCCGACTCCCGGCGCTCCAGCGACTCCTGCTGCCGCCGCAACGCCTCCTCCACGCCGGAGAGCTCGACGACGAGGGCGGACTCCGGAATCGCGAGCAGCTCGGCCGTCTCCTGCAGCATCCGCGCCTTGTGGACTTCGTTGCGGCAGCCGGCGATCGTCTGCAGGACGGCGGCGGCGATGCGTCCGAGCGCGCCCTCCGATCGCGGATCGGCCTCCTGTTCGCGCAGATGCGCCACGTGAAACGGGATCAGGCCGGTGGCGTCGTCGAGAATCTTCTGGAACGCCTCGGGGGGATTCTTGCGCAGGAACGAGTCGGGGTCCTCGCCCTGGGCCAAGCTGGCCACGCGAATCGGGATGCCGGCGGCGAGGAGGATGGCGCCCGTGCGGATCGCGGCCTTGCGTCCCGCGGCATCGCCGTCGAAAAGCAGCACGGCGCTGTCCGCATAGCGCTTGAGCAGCCTGGCGTGCTCTTCGGTGAACGCCGTCCCCTGCGAGGCGACTGCGCGGTCGAAACCGCAGGCGTGGCAGCGGATCACGTCGATCTGGCCTTCGCAGACGATCGCCTCGCGGTGGGGCGCGGCGACGATCTTGCGCTGCGCCTGGTCGAGGGCGTAGAGCACGCGGCTCTTCTTGAAGATTTCAGATTCGGGGCTGTTGACGTACTTCGCGGGGCTCTGCGCGGGATCGAGGACCCGCCCGCTGAAGGCGATGACGCGGCCCTGCGTATCGCAAATCGGAAACATGAGCCGCCCGGCGAAGCGGTCGTGGAGGTTTCGCCCTTCGCGCGGGCGCTCCAGCGGCGTGGCGAGGCCGGCCGCGACGATCTCCTCGACGGAATAGCCGGCCTTCGCGGCGAACTGCTCCAGCGTGCCGGCCCGGAGCGGGGCATAGCCGATCTTGAAGCGCTCGGCGATGTCTTCGCCCAGATCGCGCGACGCCAGATAGTCGCGCGCGACGGCGGCGGACTTCATCTGCGCGAGACACCGGCGATAGAACGCCGCGATCTCGGCGTGGAGCGCGAGCATGCGCTTCGCGACGGCGGCGTTGCCGCCGTCGTCGTCAAACGCGACCTCGACCCCGCAGCGGTCGCCCAGCATCCGCACGGCGTCGGAGAACGTCATGCCGTCGTGCTTCATGAGGAACGAGAAGACATCGCCCCCCTCGCCGCAGCCGAAGCACTTGAAGGACTCGCGCGCCGGGTTGACCGTGAAAGAGGGCGTCTTCTCCCGGTGGAACGGACAGCACGCCTTGAAGACCGAACCGGCCCGCTTCAACGTGATCCGGGAGGAGATCACGTCGACGATGCTGGTCCGGCTGCGGATCTCCTCGAGGATGCGGTCTGGTATGATGCGCGCCATGATCTTCCATTATACCACTGGAGCGGGTCGCGCTTCAACGACTTCCGCCTTCCAATCAGGGGGCCTCGGCGGGCGTGGCGCTGTCGCGCAGGAGCGTCTCGGCGCGCAGGAGGGCGGATGCGAGCTTGGAGGGGCGTTCGCCGCGGGCGACGCCGTCGAAGAACGCGGCCCAGGCGGCGGCCGCCGTCTGGAAGGCCGGACCTCGGCCCGCGGCCAGGACCATCAGCTTCTGCGCCTTGGCGCGCGCGCTGTCGGGGACCCAGGCCTCGTCTTGGCGCTCCAGCAGCAGCGATGGAGGAGAGCCTGCGGGGATCTCCGAGGGCACCCGGTCCTCGCCGGGAAAGAGGAGCAGACTCCGCCACGCCCGCACCACGAATTCGCGGCGGGTGACGCCGGGAGTCAGCACGGAGTGGCGGCGCACGAGCAGCCACCGGTCGAAATCCTTGTCCGCCTCGACCAGGTCCACGGACCCCGAGGACGTCTCGGCGAAGAGCGCGGGCGACCACGGCTCGCCGGAGGCCAGGGCGCGGCAGAGCCGGTCCAGACGCGCACCGCGCTCGGGGAAGTCGAGCCAGTAGGCCGCGAGCTGCGCGGCCACCCGCCGGTCGGCGGAGGCGTACGGCGAATGGGAGGCGGCCAGACGGCCCAGGGGCTGGAGCGCGGCCTGCTGCCAGAGATCGAGCACGGCTTCGGCGTCGTCCTGCCGGCGGGCGGTCTCCAGATAGTGCCCGAGGCCTTCGGCGAACCAGCGCGGGGGCGGCTGAAGCGCGGTCCCGCCGCCGGCGGCCTCGATCACCTTCATGCGGAGAAGTCCGTCGCAGATCGAGCAGGCGAGGTCGCGGGGATCGAGCTTGGCCAGGTTGGCGACGGAGATTCGGATCGCGGGGAGCGCCGTGGCGCCGGGCTCGTCGGCAGGCGGTGGGACGAGCTTCCGGGAGATCGAGGCGGGGCGGTCTTCGTCCGCCTTCGGCACGAGCACGGCGATTCCGTAGTTGCGGCCTTGAAACTTCGCATCGGCCAGCAGCTCGAAGCGCGTCCGGACGTCGGCGACGAAGCGCAGCAGCTCCATGCGGTCGAGTGCGTCGAGGGATTCGCCCGCGACCCGGATCGATCCGTCAGGGCTGGTGGTGGGGGCCATGTCGCGGAGCTTTTCGGCAATGGCCCGGGCCTCGGGGGAGCGTTCGAAGGCCGTCGCCGGGGTGGACTGCGCGGTGGCGTCCGCCGCGCACAGCGCGAGGGCGGCGGAGAAAAGCCCCAAGAGGAGGCCGCGGCGGTCTTGGATCGCATTCGGCATCATGGCGGAAAAACGGATGAAAATGAGCCCGCAGGCAGAGGCCCTCCTGATCAGTGAGCAGGGAGAAGCGAGTCGTGTGGGGTTTCCGCTGGGGCTCCGCCCCAGGCCCCGGGATGGACTGGATGAACGGGGTCTGGGGTGTCCCCTGCCACAACTACTCACTGCGCTCTACGCACGACTAACTTAGTTCAGCGGCCGAGCGCCCATTCGAGGACGGAGCGCGGAAGCGGCTGGACTGAGGAGATCTTGACCTCGACCGACTGGCCGTCGTCCTCGCCGGGGATCGTCGCCTGGTCGCCGGCGACATGCCCCATCAGGGACTGGGCCAGACGGCTGGAGCGCGAGATGATGCCGAGGGGGAGATCGCTGTCCCAGTCGCCGAGGATGTGGTACGTCGTCCCGTGGCCGTCGGGGAAGATCAGCGAGACCTCGGTGCCGAGGGCGACCTTGCCGGTGAACTCCAGCGCGGAGAAGTCGGTGCCCTTCATCTCCTGGATCTCGCGGGCCATGTCGGACTGCTGCTGGAGGAGCATGCGCTGCAGGTCCTTCGCGGTCTGGTACTCGAAGTTCTCGCGCAGATCGCCGTAGCTGCGGGCGGTTTCGATATCCTGCACGTTCTTGGGAATGGCCTCCTCGACCAGGACGCGGTAGCGCTCCTTGCGTTCGTTGAGGCTGCGGAAGGAGGTGACCGGGGACAGAAGCGTGGCTTCGGCCGGGGACGCGAGCGCGACGGGCGCGGCGACGATGTCCGGGAAGTGCTTGAAGATCGCCTTTTCGATCGCGCGCTTCTGCAAGGGCTCCCAGGCGCCCTCCATGGCGTGGATGCGCTCGTAGAAGGCCGATCGCTCGACCTCGGTCATGCGCTCCATCTGGCCCTTGATCCATTTCTCGTCGCGGAAGATCTTGGCGATCTGGTGCTGCAGTCGCAACGTCTCGCCCATGACCTCGGGCTCGAGGCAGAGCAGCGCCTTGGTGGAGAGCGCGGCGCTCGTCACGAGCGCCGCGACGTCCGGGTTCTGCTGGTTGCGGCAGATCCAGAGGACGATCGCGTAGGAGGGCGAGACGTCCTGGATGAGCGCGGCCATCTTCGCGATGAACGCCGCCTTCGAAACCGAGTCGGCGGAGAGCGCCTTGGGCAGCAGGCTGTCGAGCAGGCTGTAGGGCATCTCGTCGAGCACGCCCGCCAAGCCGGCGCCGACGGCCGGGTCGCGATCGACGGGGAGCGCCGCGACGAGATCCTCGACGATGGCGGCAGAGAGCTTGGCGGCGGCGTTGAGGACGATGGCGGGCTTGCAGAGGGTGCCGAGCAGGTCCACCTCGCCGTCGTCCGCCATGGCGAACTCCTCCTCGTGGCGGCTGCGCATCGGGACGGGAAGCTTGGTGAAGCCGAAGGAGAGCGCCAGCATCAGCGCGCGCACCTTGTCGTTGTCGCTGTGCGTCGTGGCCGTGGCCTTGAGCACGAAGCAGAGGCGGTCGGCCAGGACGGCGCGCTGCTCGTCGGAGAGGCCGACGGCGCCCGTCGTGCGGGCGAACTCGCTCATCGAGGCCATGAGGCCCGGCACGTCGTTGAGCGCGGCGATCTTCTGGACGAGGTCGACGGGGCCGCTGACCACGGCGCCTTCGCTCAGCTCGACAAGCTCGGACTTCTTGGTAGCGGCGGGGACGCGGATGCCGGGGTGACCCTTGAGCTGGCGACGCGCGCCTGACCAGAAGTTCTTCCAGTCGAGGCCGGGGGGCAGGACGCCGTTCTCCATCTCGTTCTGGAGCTGGGCCACGGCCATCGGACCGAAGCTGCGGACGGCCATCAGCACGACCTCGCCCGGCCGCTCCTTGCACATCAGGGCGAAGGCGCCCGGATCGGCATGGAGGACGGAGAGGATGTGCGAGGCGTCCACGAGCTTCAGCGACTGGGCGGCGTAGGCCATCGCCATCATATGGCCCGGCTTCCGGTCGAAATCCACCACGATGCGCTTATAGAAGTCGTCGAGGCTCTTGACGACGCCGTAGCCCCACGTCTTGTCGACGCAGGCCGCGCCCGGCACGAGCGCGTTGAGCAGCTCCAGGCGCTTGAGCGCGGCCATCGGCCGCTCGGCGCTCGTCATGACGCTCTCGATCTTCGCCACCGCGAGGCGGTCCTTGGTCGAGGAGGCCAGCACGTCGCGGCACTCGTCGCGATAGGCCGGGGCGTCGCCCAGCCACTCCGCGCGGAGCTTGAGGAGGCAGACGAGGGAATCGACGTCGTGCTTGTCGACAAGATATTGCTGGAGGACCATGTAGCACTGGTCGCGGCTCTCGAGCGCCTGCCAGTCGTGCAGGGCCGTCAGGGAGCCGAGAAGCTCGCCGACATCCGGGAGGCTCGCGCCGGCGTCGCTCCCGTCCAGGCAGAGGAACTTCTGTTCGATCGCTTCGATGGACGTGGAGGCGGAGGGATCCGTGGCAGGCATGGTGGGGTGTCTTTCTCGCTGTTGGCTTCCAGGGGTCGCTTCTGCGGGGGCTCCGACACCCTGCCCGACCTTCCGCGGCGAGGAATGTCGGCAGCCAAATTCCAATGAACAAATGGGCGACAAGACTATCAGAAAACGCCTCGAGAGCGCAACAGAAATATGACCGCCCACTATTTCTTTGCAAAGAAACATCGGCGGTGGTAACATTGCCGCTTGATTCGACCTTGTGCGGCCGCCGCTCGTCGGTGGACATCAACCCATCAGGAATCCCGCGATGAACCCCAACTACTGGAACGACCAGAATTCGCCGGTCCACCCGATCAGCGCCCCCGACTTCATTCCCGCCAAGCTGCTCCGCGAGCTGCAGCTCCACCGCCTCCAGCGGCTCGTGGAATACACGTACGAGCGCGTGTCGCTCTTCCGCGCGCGCTGCGACGAGCGCGGCGTGAAGCCCCACCACGTCCGGACGCTCAAGGACATCGCGCTGCTGCCCTGCTTCTCCAAGGCCGACCTGCGCGACACGTACCCCTTCGGGCTCTTCGCCGCGCCGATGAAGGACATCGTGCGCTTCCACGCCTCCTCCGGCACCACCGGCAAGCCCATCGTGGTCGGCTACACCCCCAACGACCTGCTGCTCTGGAGCGAGGCCGTCCAGCGCTGCCTCGCCGCCTGCGGCCTCGGCGCCGGCGACATCCTCCAGAACGCCTACGGCTACGGCCTCTTCACCGGCGGTCTCGGCCTCCACCAGGGCGCGACGGATCTGGGCCTCGCCGTCGTTCCCGTCTCCGGCGGCAACACGGACCGTCAGATCATGCTCATGCGCGACTTCGGCGTGACGGCCATCTCCTGCACGCCGAGCTACTTCCTCCACCTCATCGAAGCCGCCCAGCAGCAGGGCGTGGACATGAAGAAGCTCCCGCTCAAGGTCGGCGTCTTCGGCGCCGAGCCGTGGACTGACGAGATGCGCTCGCGCATCGAGGCGGAGGCCGCCATCGAGGCGTTCGACATCTACGGCCTCACCGAGATCTGCGGACCCGGCGTGGGCATCGAGTGCCGCCACCACTGCGGCCTCCACATCCTCGAGGACCATTTCTACCCCGAGATCGTCGACCCCGACACGCTGGAGCCGCGCCCCGACGGCGAGGAGGGCGAGCTGATCTTCACGACGCTCACCAAGCAGGCGATGCCCATGATCCGCTACCGCACGCGCGATCTCTCGGTGATCGACACCGAGCCCTGCGCCTGCGGCCGCCAGATCCGCCGCATCCGCCGCATCAAGGCGCGCACGGACGACATGCTCATCATCCGCGGCGTCAACGTCTTCCCCTCCCAGATCGAGGCCGGACTGCTCGCCCTCTCCGCCGCGCTGCCGCACTACGCGATCATCGTCTCCCGCGTGGACAACCTCGACCAGCTCGAAGTCCAGGTCGAAATCCCGCGCGAGAAGTTCAGCGACCGCGTCGGCGAGATCGAACGGCTGCGCGCGCAGATCGCGGAGTCGATCCACCGCATCATCAACGTCGCCGTCAAGGTGACGCTCGTCGAGCCCAACACCCTGCCCCGCAGCGAAGGCAAGGCCAAGCGCGTCACGGATCTGCGGCCAAAGTGAGTGATCCTTGCGGGCAAGGGACTGCCCGCAAGAAGAGGGTAAAAGCTTCGCAAGCCCAGCCCGCAGGTTTTACCCTCTCCCTGCGTCCAGTCCCCTGGGCGCAGGCAAGTCGACAAAGTTCGCGACAAAGCTCACGACAAAGTTTCAAATTTCAAATTTCCTGAACCTTGAACCCTGCCCCACATCCTCACACACCCACACACACTCTCCCCACTCACGCAATCACGCACTCACGCACTCACGCACTCCCACCCTAGGAGCCCCCATGAAAATACAGCAGCTCGCCGTCTTCCTCCAGAACAAGCCCGGCCATCTCAGCGGCATTTGCAGGACGCTCGCCGACAACGGCGTCAACATCGTCACCCTCTCGCTGGCCGACACGCAGCAGTTCGGCATCCTCCGCCTCATCGTCAAGGACTGGAAGCTCGCCGCCCAGAAGCTCGAAGAGGCCGGCTACCTCGTCCAGCTCCGCGAGGTCGTCGCCGTCGAGGTCGAAGACCGCCCGGGCGGCATGCGCGACGTGCTGGAAGTCGTCGGCGCCGCCGGCGTCAACATCGAGTACGTCTACGCCTTCACGTTCCACAAGAGCGACCGCGCCGTGCTCGTCTTTCGCTTCGACGATCCGGACAAGGCGCTCGAAGCCCTCAAGGCCGCCGGGCGCAACGTGCTGGGCGACATCGACCTCTTCGAGTAGCCCCGCCCTCCGTCCCGCCCCGCCCAGGAATCCGCATCCCGATGAACACGAAGCCGCTGATCGAAAACGCCTTCTGGCAGAAGGAGGAGGAATGCATGCCGCGCGCCGAGCTGCGCGCCCTCCAGCTCCAGAAGCTGCGATCCCTTGTCGCCCGCGTCTACGCGAGCGTTCCCGCCTACACGGAGGCGCTCGACCGGGCCGGCGTCAAGCCGGACGACATCAAGACGCTCGACGACATCCGCCGCCTCCCCTTCACGACGAAGGCGGATCTGCGCAACCACTACCCGCTGGGCTATCTCGCGATTCCGCGCCGCGAGGTCGCGCGCTTCCACGGCTCCTCCGGCTCCACCGGCAAGCCCACGTTCGTCGCCTACTCGAAGTCCGACATGAACCACTGGGCCGACCTCTGCGCCCGGTTCCTCTACTCCGGCGGGCTGCGCGCCAGCATGACGGCGCAAGTCTCCTTCGGCTACGGGCTCTTCACCGGCGGCTTCGGCCTGCACCAGGGCATCGAGCGCGTCGGCGCCGCCGTCCTTCCCGCCTCCAGCGGCAACACCGCGCGCCAGCTCGTGCTGCTCCAGGACATGCGGCCCGACTATCTGATCTGCACGCCCTCCTACGCGCTGCATCTCGCCGACGGCATCCAGTCCGGCGCGATCGACCGGTCGACGCTCAATCTCAAGGGCATGTTCCTCGGCTCCGAACCCTGGACCGAGAACATGCGCCGCCGCATGGAGGAGGGCCTCGGCGTCTACGTCGAGAACAACTACGGCTTGAGCGAAATCCAGGGGCCCGGCGTCTCCGGCGAATGCGCCTACCGCAACGGCATGCACATCGCGGAGGACCATTTCATCGTCGAGTGCGTCAATCCGGAAACCCTCGAGCCCGTCGCCGAGGGCGAGGAGGGCGAACTCGTCTTCACGACGCTCAACAAGGAGGCCTTCCCGCTGCTGCGCTACCGCACGCGGGACATCTCCACCCTCCATGCCGAGCCCTGCCCCTGCGGCCGCACCTCGGTGCGCATGAGCCGCGTCACGGGCCGCACGGACGACATGCTCATCATCCGCGGCGTCAACGTCTATCCCTCCCAGATCGAGACGGCGCTGCTCTCCGTCCCCGAGGCCTCGCCGCACTACATGATCGAGGTCGCGCGCCCCTCCACGATGGACGAAGTCACCGTGCACGTCGAACTCAAGCCCGGCAGCATGGCGGATTCGATCTCCGAGCTCAACGCCATCCGCGACCGCGTCGTCGCCAAGATCGCCGGCATCACGGGCCTGCACATGCGCGTCTTCCTCGAGCAGCCCAACACCCTCGAGCGCTTCGAAGGCAAGTCGAAGCGCGTGAAGGATCTTCGAAACCTCAGGGATTAGCGGCTAGCGGTTAGCGGTTAGCGGCTAGCGGCTAGCGGCTAGAAACGCAGAGTCAAAATCCCGGGGTCTGGGGCGGGAAGCCCCAGCGGACACTACGCTCTACACACTTCTCTCTTCTCACTCAAATCAGCGGGCCAGCAGCATCACGACGACGCACGCGACCGCATACAGCGCCATGTCCAGCACCAGCGGAATGTCGCGCACGAGCGTTCGCTCGGGACGACCGCCCTGTCCGCGGCAGAACGCCAGGAACATGTAGCGGAAGATGCCGAAGACCACGAACGGCACCGTGGCCACGAGGCGCTCCGTGCCGAACTTCGCCACCGTCGCCGGGGCCAGCGTGTAGAGCGCGTAGCAGAGAATCGTGCAGGCCGCGGCGATCGCGATCAGGTGCTCCAGCAACGCCGGCGCGTACGCCGCCAGCACCTTGCGGTGCGTCGCCGCGGCATCGCCGAGCGTCACCTTCTCGTCGTGGCGCTTGCAGAGGATCAGGAAGAGCGCCGCCATGAACGTGCAGAGCAGCAGCCACGACGAGGCCTTGACGCCTGCCGCGAGGGTGCCCACGTAGACGCGCACGACGAAGCCGATGGCGACGATGAACACGTCGACCAGCACGACGTCCTTGAGCCAGTAGGTGTAGGCGGTCTGCATCAGGAAGTAGCCCGCGAGGCAGAGCGCGAAGCGCGGCCCGAGGAACAGGGACAAACCCATCGCGGAGACGAGCAGCGCGAAATACTCCGCCACGGCGACTCGGCCCGGCAGCCTGCCGGAGGCGACGGGGCGGTTGCGCTTCGCGGGATGGGAGCGGTCCGCCTCGGCGTCGTGGAGATCGTTCATGATGTAGACCGCGCCGGATATCGCGCAGAAGAGCGCGACGGCGAGCAGCGTGCGCAGGAGGGACTCCGCCACGCTGAAGCGCTGGAACTTGTCGGCGAGAGCGAAGAACAGACCCGCCAGGACCAGCAGGTTCTTCACCCACTGCCCGGGCCGGGCCACCTCGAGCATCGCCCCCAGACACGTTCGAAGCTTGTTGGCATTCTCATTCATAATAGAGGAGCTTGAGGGTTTGCATGTGTTTTCTTTGTCGTGAACTTTGTCGATCTTTTCCACCGCACGGAATCCGCTCTTGCCAGGGACACTTACTCCCACACTTGCTCCGCTACGCTTACTCGTACACTTACTCGATTACGATTACGATTAGGATTACGATTAGGATT
>JAAZAI010000490.1 GCA_012514445.1 Lentisphaerota bacterium | reverse complement strand
CCCGAGGCGAATGGCGCGGCCATTCGAGTGGGCGACGCGTCGTAGCCGCGTCGGTACCGACCGCTTCGGCACCGGCCCCGTCAGCACTGGCAACGGAGTACCAACCCGGCTACGACGGGTTGCCCGGCGGCGCGCAGGGCCTGCGCGCCCTACCTTTCGTATCGATTGCGATCAGGATTATGATGACGATCAGGACTTTGTTGGATTCGACGAAGCTCGCGACAAAGTTCGCGACAAAACTCTTGAAGGCAACTTCCAACTCCAGAAAAAACAACAAACATGTCACGATCCTGACACACACCCTCAGACATCGGGTCTCGCAACCGACAGATTTGACGCGCCCCGTACGCACTTCCGCCAGCCTACAGGTGGGCGCACACGGTGGAATGGCGGACGATCAGCCTTCCGGGAAGCAAGTTGACGAGGGTTTCCGGAGCATGGCCGTCGAGCATGCGGCTGAGCAGTTGGCCGGCCAGCTGGCCGATCTCGCGCCCCGGCTGGGCATAGCTGGTCAGCGGGATCGGGAATTCCCCGGCCTCGAAGTCGTTGTCGAAACCGGCGACGGCGACGTCTTCGGGGATTCGCAGGCCCTGCGTCGCGATCGCGCGAAGGCAGCTTGGGGCGAAGATGTCGTTGAGGAGGAAGATGGCCGTCGGGGGGGCGGAAAGGTTCAGCAGGCGGTGCATCGTCTCGTAGGCGAAGAGTTCCCGCAGGGAATCGCTGACCATGGCGTCTTCGGCGAATTTGACCGGCACGCGCTGGACATACGCCTCCGGCACCGCCAAACCCGCCTCGGCCATCGCCTCGCGGTAGCCGCGCTCGCGGTCGGCGACGGGCGCGACGTCGTGCTTGCCGGCCTGGTCCACGGTGATGTGGCCGATCTTCCGGTGTCCGCAGGCGATCAGATGCCGGACCACCTCGATCGCGCCGGCGCGGTTGTCCACGCCAACCATGGGAACCGGCAGTCCGGCGAAGCCGCGGTCCAGGAGCACGACGGGCAGTCCCCGGTCGCGAAGCAGCGCCACGCGATCCCGGTTCGCCGGCGGGACATGCGGCCAGACAAGCGCGCCGACCACGCCGCGATCCTCGAGGCCGTCGAGATGCTCCGCCTCGCGGGCCGTGCTGTGGTCGCTGTCGAGGAGGAGCAGCTCCATGCGCTGGTCCTTGAGGAAGCCCGAAACGCCCGCCACGATGTGCAGGATCGGCGGCGCGCTCAGATCCGAGCAGATCAGCGCCACCGTCCGCGTTCCTTGCGGCGAACCCTCGCTGCGCCTCGCGACGAAAGTCCCCTTGCCCTGGTAGCGCTCGATCCACCCCTCCGCCATGAGTTGCGCCATGCCCTTGAGCACGGTGTGCCGGGAGATGCCCAGTTGGCTGGCCAGTTCGTTCTCGCTCGGAAGGCGGTCGCCGACCTTGTACTCCCCCCTGCGGATCCTCTCCTTCAACAGGTGCTTCATTTCCAGATAGCGAGGCGTCTTCATCGTGATTCCGGTCTCCACTTCGACTTGACTGCATCGGCGGCAGTTGTATGTCCGCTACAGTAGCACATCGTTCAAGCCTCGGTCAAACGCATTGCGGAGGGCCGCGCGAGAGAAATTCGCTTTTTCAACGTGGCTGGGTGTGCTACACTGAGCAAAGTTTTTTTTACGGAGATTCACATGAAGAACGTACGCATCGCCGTGATCGGCTGCGGTGTCATCGGCCCCCTGCACCTCGAATGCTTCAAACAGCTCGACTTTGTCGACATCGCATGGGCCTGCGATCTGATTCCCGAGCGGGCGAAGGGCGCCGCCGAGAAGTTCGGCGCCGCGAGGTGGACCGTCGACGCCGCCGAGGTTTTCGCGGATCCCGAGGTCCAGGCCGTCAGCATCTGCACGGACCACGCCACGCACGCGGATCTCGCCATCGCGGCCCTCGAGGCCGGCAAGGACGTCCTCTGCGAAAAGGCGCTGGCCCAGAACCGCATGAACCTCGGCCGGATGCTCGAGGCCGCCAAGCGCCACCCCGAGCGCATCTTCGGCGGCGTCTTCCAGCACCGCTTCGACCCTGTCAACCGCGAACTGCGGGCCATGATCGCCGAAGGCCTGCTCGGAACCCTGCTCACCGCCGGCATCCAGTTGCGCTGCTTCCGGTCCCATGCGTATTACGACGCGGACGACTGGCGCGGCACCTGGGAGTACGAAGGCGGCTCGGCGCTCATCAACCAGGCGATCCACTACATCGACCAGCTCCTGTGGCTGACCGGCGGCGCCGAATCCGCCGTCGCCATGATCGGCAACCTCACGCACCGGAACGTGATCGAGACGGAGGACACGGCCGCGGCCGTGCTCAAATTGCGTTGCGGCGCGCTGGGGGTGATCGAAGCCACCGCGTCGAGCCACCTCAACTGGGAGTCCAATCTCTCCTTCCACGGCGATCAGGGCGCCATCGACATCCGCGACGACAAGCCGCTCAAAGTCGACTTCCGCGACAAAGCCGTCGAAGCCTCCGTCAAGACGCGCCTCGACGAGGCCGTCGCGCCCAAGGGCGCCGAGGCCGGCAAGACCTACTACGGCACGGGCCACCTCGCCCAGATCGCGGACTTCGCCGAGGCCGTCCGCGACCGCCGCCCGCCGTTTGTCACCGCGGAAAGCGCCGCCGAGACGCTGCGCACCGTCTTCGACATCTACGACTCCGCGCGACTCGGCCAGAGCTTCCGCTAAAACCGTTCTCCTCCCTGATTCATGGCGTCATCCTACACCGTCCGGCGGTGACGGGCAACGGAAGAATGGCCACAAAGGGGCACGAAAAGCCACAAAAAGGGAAGCCACACCGAAGTCTCTTTTCGTGTACTTTTGTGCCCTTTCGTGGCTACCTCCCAGTTTTCTTTCCTGATCGGGAGGATCTCAAGCTGATACAAATAAACACTAGACAGACAACAATAACGCCATCACAGAATACCTGCGCATGTATAGACGAACAGATTTGCGAGACTTTGGTTGTGAAAATGTCAAGATTAATTGAAGTGGCACTGGAAAAATCACGAATGGCTTCGGGGTCACGCAAAAAAAGATTGTGCAGACGCAATAATTGATCCTCAACGCTACTCACGACCACTAACGTCGCCATGAGATTGCTGACTTTAAGTGCTACTGAGAGAGCAATCACGCCATAAATTACATACACCCATTTGAACTTGGGCAATGGCTCCTGTCCCTTGCTTTCATTCATGGAAGAAACCTCCTCCCTGCTTCCTTACGGGCAGCGTCCACTTGAGCAGGCCGGTGGCGGAGTCGT
>JAAZAI010000060.1 GCA_012514445.1 Lentisphaerota bacterium | reverse complement strand
GCCTCGGGATTCGCACGGCTGTGAACGCCGGCCGCCGCCGCCGGGCAACCCGTCGTAGCCGGGTTGGCACTCCGCATTCGGACGCGCCGCGCGTCCGCCACGCAACACAGGCAAAGTTTGTTGTGGCGCGGCGGCCAAGAGCCTGGCCACTCTTACCTGCTCCGCAAGACCTCGCGCCGCGACGTCTCCGTAATCTCGAAGAAAATGCCAGATTATGGAGGCGTGACTTACCGGGACGGCTGCGCCCTACCTCGCTCCGCAATCCCGCGCGCCGCGACGTCTCCGTAATCTTGACTTGAAAAGCATCTCCAGATTACATCGCAGAGAGGCGGAGGTCGCGGAGGCGGAAAATGGGAGCGCGCTGGCTTGTCTTTTTCAAGATCAAATCCGCAGATGTCTCACTCCGCGATCTCCGCGCCACCGCGAGGCTTCTCGGCAAGCCGTCGCCGATGTAATCTTGAAAAGATTCTCCAGATTACATCGCGGAGAGGCGGAGGTCGCGGAGGCGGAAAATGGGAGCGCGCTGGCTTGTCTTTTTCAAGATCAAATCCGCAGACGTCTCACTCCGCGATCTCCGCGCCACCGCGAGGCTTCTCGGCAAGCCGTCGCCGATGTAATCGAAAAAACTTCGAGACTATTGCGAGGATCTCGCCAAGGCATCGTTGTCGCTTGGGAGGAGTCCCGGCCTCGCGGCCCTGCGCGGACGGCGAGGCCGCCGTCCCTCCCCGTTTCAATTACCGCTTGCGACCCCATTGGCGATGGGCTCGTGAAGCTCCGGAGGCGTGGCGAGGGGCGCCGCCGCCGCGATCGTCGCGACCACCGCCTTCGCCGGACCGGCTGGAGCCCGTGCGGGGCGGAATCCCGAGATAGTCGAACTTCATCTTGAGCGCGCGCTCGAAGCCGACGAGCTTGCGGTGGTCCTCGGGAATGGCGAAGACGACCGACACGCCGGACTTGCCGGCGCGGGCCGTGCGCCCGCTGCGATGCGTGTACGTCTCCACGTCCGGCGAAATGTCGAAATGCACGATGTGCGTCACGTCGCTCACATCGAGGCCGCGCGCCGCCACGTCGGTGGCGAAGAGCATCTGGATCTCGTGGTTGCGGAAGGCGCGCATGACCTTGTCGCGCTGGCCCTGCGTGAGGTCGCCGTGCAGCGCCCCGACGGAGTACCCGGCGGCCGCGAAGTGCTTCGCGGACTGGCGCACGTTGCTGCGCGTACGGCGGAAGACGAGCCCGAAGAAGCCCGGCGTCTCCTCGACCATCCGGCGCAGGCCCTCGCCGCGCTCCTGGGCGTCGCGGAACGTCATGCACACATGCTGGATGTCCGGCGGCGGCTGGTTGTCGACCACGTTGATCTCGATGGGATCCTTGAGATGGCGGTGTGCGCACCCCGCCACGCGCTTCTCCATGGTGGCGGAGAACATCCACGTGGCCGCCTTTTCGGGGACCTCGTCGAGGATGCTCTCGAGATCCTCCTGGAAACCCATGTTGAGCATTTCGTCGGCCTCGTCGAGCACGACGGCGCGCACCGCCTGGAGATTGGCCGCGCCGCGGTCCATGAGGTCGAGCAGGCGGCCCGGCGTCGCGACGAGGATCGAGACCCCGCGCTGGAGCTCCTGGAGCTGGAAGCGGATGTTCGCGCCGCCGTAGACGGAGAGGACGCGCACGTCCTTGAGAAACTTGGCGTAGTTGCGCAGATCCGAGGCGATCTGCATGCAGAGTTCGCGGGTCGGGCTCAGAACCAGGAACTGGGGATGTCGGGTGCGGGGGGTCGCCATGTTGAGCATGGGCAGGCCGAACGCGGCGGTCTTGCCGGAGCCGGTGCTCGCCAGGGCGATGCAGTCGCGTTCGCCGCCGAGCAGTTGCGGAATCATCTCCGCCTGGATCGGCATGGGGGTCTGGAACCCCAGCGCCTCGACGGCGCGGAGCAATTCGGGCTTGAGGCCCAGTTTTTCAAAACTCATGATTTCCTACGGGTTTCCTGTAACAGTCCAGTCGACATTGACTGGAAGCAGCCCCGCATGAAATTTCGCCAATTGGAGCCAAAAGAAGGCGCATACATTCTCATATCCGCCGAAGGAACGCAAGGGCTTTATTTTTGTGGCGCGTTCCGAGGGCGCGCGGCGACCATGCAGAGGGCCGCGACGGCAAGCGTCGCCGCGAAGGCCGGCAGCATCGAGTCCGTGGTCCGGCCCCAGGCGCCGACGCCCGCGTAGACGGCGCTGACCACCGCGTTGCCCATCAGCAGCTCCAGCGCCGCGCGGCCCGGCGGCAGGCGCGCGATGCCGGCGAAGAGCACCGACGCCTCCGCCAGCACCGGCACCGGCCGCAACAGCAGCAGCCACCACCGGGCGTCCGTGCCGACGAACCGTTTCAAAGCCGCCATGTCCCGCTCGCCGACCGCCTTCGTCGCCCAGCCCGTGCAGAAGCGACCGAGAAGGCAGCCGACCGCCGCGCTCGTGTTCATCGCCAGAAACGACACGACGAAGCCCCAGCCCGGACCCAGCGTCATGCCGCAGCACGTGCTCGCCAGGCTCGAGGGAACCGGCAGCAGGATGTCCGAGGCGAGCAGGCCGTACAGCACGCCCGCCGAACGCAACGGATGCTCGGATGCGACCGCCATCTGGCGCTCGAACCACCCGGACACCGTCTCGCCCCAAATCAGAAACGGCACGATGACGAGCGCCGACACGACGAGAAAGAGCAGCACGGATCGAGAAGAAGAGGATTTCATGTTCTTCGAGCTTTCATTTGCCTCGCGCCGCGCGAACCGGTACAATCGGCACAAGAAAATCGCATCTTACCACAATTTCAGGATTTTGAGGAGAATGGACATGGGGCATCAGGAACTTCCGCTTCAAGGCATCGTCGATCTCGCCAGCGCCTTCTACGGCTCCGCCGTGCTCTTCGCGGCCATCGAAAACGACGTCTTCACCACCATCGCCAAACTCGGCGCGGGCGCCACGGCGGAAGGCGTGGCCGCATCGTCCGGAGCCAGCGCGCGCGGCATGCGGCTGCTCCTCGACGCCTGCGTCGCCCTCGGCCTTCTCGCCAAGGCGGACGACGTCTACGCCAACACGGCCGCCGGCGCGCGATCGCTCGTCGCGGGGTCGCCCGCCGACCTTTCCCGGACCATCCTGTACAATCGCGACGTCTATCCCGCCTGGGGGCGCCTCTCCCAGCTCGTGAAGACGGGCAAGCCCGTCGAAGACCCCGCCATCCATCTCGGCGCCGACCCGGCGCGCACCCGCCGCTTCGCCCTCTCGATGCGCGGTCGGGCCCTGGCCATCGGCCGCTCCGTCGTGCCGATGATCGACCTCGCCGGCTGCGCCACGCTGCTCGACCTCGCCGGCGGCCCCGGCACGTACGCCGAGCTGCTGGCGCGGGCCAATCCGGGGTTGCGCTGCACGACCGTCGACCTGCCCGCGATCGCCGCCGTCGCCGCCGAATGCATCGCCGAGGCCGGTCTCGCCGATCGCGTGGTCTGCATGGCCGGCGACTACCACGTCGACACCTTCGCGGCGGAATCCTTCGACGCGGCGACGATCTTCGGCGCGCTGCATCAGGAGGAGCCCGCGGAGATCCTCGCCATCCTCCGCCGCGCGCACGCCGCGCTCAAGCCCGGCGGACGCCTCTTCGTGCTCGACATGATGACGGACGCCTCGCACGCGAGCCCGGCCTTCTCGGCGCTCTTCGCCGTCAACATGGCGCTGACGACGACGAACGGCTGGGTCTTCTCGGACGCCGAGCTCAAGGCGCTGATGGCCGAGGCCGGATTCGAGCCTGGCGAGACGCGCCCGGTTCCGCCCCCGATGCCGCATTGGCTCGTCTCCGCCGTGAAACGCTGAGTCCCGTCCCGTTTGTGAGTGTGTGGATGTGTGTGGATGTGAGGGGTTAGCGGCTAGGGGCTAGCGGCTAGGGGGGGTGATGAATGATGAGTGATGAATTTCCGAAGGAAACTTTGTCGCTTTGTCGATTCGCAATCGTAATCGTAATCTCAGACTTCCTGACCTGGGCGGAAACTGGAATGGCACTTTTTACGCGGTCTCTCAGCGGTATCGGCCCGCAGCAGAGTACCAACCCGGCTACGACGGGTTGCCCGTTGGCGGCACGCGAGT
>JAAZAI010000059.1 GCA_012514445.1 Lentisphaerota bacterium | reverse complement strand
TGTCGTCCCAGTCGAAGATGTAGTACTTCAGGTCGCGCGCGGCGATGCTTGGGTTGAAGGGCTTGTTCATCTGAAGAGGATGCGGCGCCCGGTGCGGCGCGCTAAAGCTGTTGGATGGTCATGCCGCCATCGACCATCAGGACTTGGCCGGTGGAGTAGGGCAGGGCGCCGGAAGCCAAGGCGCCGACGGCTTTGCCGATGTCCTCGGGGAGGCCCCAGCGGCGAAGCGGAATGCCGCCGCTTGCGATGAGGGCGTCGTACTTGGGCTTCACCCCGGAGGTCATGTCCGTGGCGATGACGCCGGGTCGGATTTCATAGACGTTGATGCCGAATTCCGCGAGACGAACGGCCCAGAGCTGCGTGGCCATCGAGACGCCGGCTTTCGAGAGGCAGTATTCGCCGCGGCTCGTGGAGACCACCGTGGCGGAGATGGAAGACACGTTGATGATGCAGCCGGAGAACGCGACGCCGGCCGCCTGCTGCTGTTCGATCATCCAGCGTGCAACGGCCTGTGTGAGGAAGTACGGGCCGCGCAGGTTGGTGTTGATGACTTCGTCGAAGCTCGCCTCGGTCGCCTCGAGGATGTCGGCGCGCTGGCGCGGGGCGATGCCCGCGTTGTTCACCAGCGCGTTCAGGCGGCCGAAAGTCCGCCGGACGACCTCGAGCAGCGCCGCGCGGTCGGCGGCGGAGGCGACGTCGCAGACGGCGTAGGCCACCTCGGCCCCGGCCTGTCGCAGTTCGGCGAGCGCCTCGGCGCAGTCGGATTCGGGGCGGCGGCCGGCGACGACGAGGTCGAAGCCCTGCCGAGCGAGCGCGAGGGAGCACCCGAAGCCGATGCCCCGAGAGCCTCCCGTGACGAGTGCGATGCGTTTCTGTGCCATGATTCAAGCCTCCGAGATTCAGGTACGGGCCGTTAGGCCTCGAGCGCGGGAAGGTCGATCCAGCGCTTCTCGTCGTTGGACTTCAGGCCGTACTCGGCGAGCTGCACGCCCTTGGCGCCTTCCAGCAGCGTCCAGCGGAACGGCTCGTCGAGGGCGACGTGGCGCAGGAACAGCTCCCACTGGATCTTGAACGCGTTGTCGTAGGCGCCCGCCTGCTCGGGCATCTTGATCCAGGTGTCGAAGAAGTCGATGGGCTGCGCGATGTCCGGATTCCAGATCGCCCGCGGGGTGGCGCCATACGGCTGGAGATAGACGTCGCGCAGCGTGGCGACGGCGGAGCCTTCGCTGCCGTCAACCTGAACGGTGAGCAGGTCGTCGCGGCGCACGCGCGTGCACCAGGAGGAGTTGAAATGGACGATCGTGCCGTCCACGAGGCGGAAGGTGGAGTAGGCGGCGTCGTCCGCCGTGCAGGGGAAGGGCTTGCCGGCCTCGTCGATGCGCTGCTTCACGTGGGTGGCCGTGGTGCAGGAGACGGCCTGGACGGGGCCGAACACGTTGTCGATGAGGTAGCGCCAGTGGCAGAGCATGTCGACGACCATGCCGCCGCCGTCCTCCTTGCGGTAGTTCCACGAGGGACGCTGTGCGGGGACGGTGTCGCCCTCGAAGACCCAGTAGCCGAATTCCCCTTTGACGGAGAGGATTTCGCCGAAGTATCCGCGGTCGATCAGCGACTTGAGCTTGACGAAGCCGGGGAGCCAGAGCTTGTCCTGCACGACGCCGTTCTTGACGCCGGCGGCCTTGGCGACCTGGTAGAGTTCGAGCGCGGCTTCGGTGGTGACGGCCGTGGGCTTCTCGCAGTAGACGTGCTTGCCCGCGGCGATGGCCTTCTTGACGGCGTCCGCGCGGAACGTGGTGCCTTGCGCGTCGAAGTAGACAGAATACGCCGGATCGGCGAGGACGGCGTCGAGATCGGTCGTCCACTTCGCGACGCCCGCGCGCTTGGCGAGCGCTTCGACCTTGATCGCGTTGCGTCCGACGAGGATTGGATCCGGCATGATGGACTCCGTCGGGGAGTAGTGGACGCCGCCCTGTTTGATGATGGGGACGATGGACCGAAGCAGATGCTGGTTGGTTCCCATCCGGCCGGTGACGCCGTTCATGATGATGCCGACGGTTTTCATTCGTGGAATTCCTTGTCTTTATCTGGAATGGTTGAAATTTTCGTGATTATACCGGATGCCGGGAAAATGGGCAATGAGGAATGCCGGCGCGCGCGCCGCGACGGAGAACCAACCCAGCTACGACGGGTTGCACGGCGGCGGCGGCCGACGTTCACAGCCGTGCGAATCCCGAGGCGAATGGCACAGCCATTCGAGTGGGCGACGCGTCGTAGCCGCGTCGGTACCGACCGCTTCGGCACCGGTCGCTTCGGCGCTGGCTGCGGAGTACCAACCCGGCTACGACGGGTTGCACGGCGGCGCGCAGGGCCTGCGCACCATTCGCATCGATTCCGATCAGGATTACGATTACGACCAGGACTTTGTTGAGGTCGACGAAGCGACAAAGTTCGCGACAAAGCCTGAAGGCAACCTCCAACTCCCGAAAATCAACAACCTGTCACTATTCTGACACACATCTGGCGCGCGCTTGACGGCTGCATGCCGGTCAATCTATACTCGCCGCCCATGAAACGACTATCCGTGAAGGACTGCGGGGCCCTGGGCGACGGCCTCGCCGACGACGCCCCGGCTTTTCAGCGCGCCCTCGATTCCGGTGCCACGACGATTCGGGTGCCGCGGGGCACGTATCGCATCGCCAGTACGCTGCGCGTGCGATCCGGGACCACCCTCGTGGCGGCCGCAGACGCCCGCGTCTTCTCCTGTGGCGAAACTCCGAAGCGTCGCGGCGATTTTCTGCTGACCAACGCCGAGGATCCCCACGGTTGCCGCGACATCACGTTGCGCGGTGGAATTTGGGACGGCAACAACCCAGGACGCTGCAACACGAAGCCCAGCGACTTGTTCGACCCCGACGCCTGGTCCGGAGTCGTACTCAACTTCGACGGAGTCCGCAACCTCCGTCTCGAAAATCTCACGGTCGCCAATTCGGTCACCTACAACATCCGGCTCTGCCGCATCGACGGCTTCTCGTTCCGCCACATCCGGTTTCAAAGCGACCGCATCGCCTTCAACCAGGATGGGCTGCACTTCGCCGGATGCTGTCGCAACGGACGCGTCTTCGATGTCCAGGCCATTTCCAAGGGGCAGACCAACGACGACCTCGTGGCGCTCAACGCGGACGACAGCCTGGTGCGTCTTGAGAACCGCGACTTGGTGTGCGGCCCCATTGAGAACATCGTCTTCACCCGCCTCCGCGCCGAGGACTGCCACACGATCATCCGACTCCTGAGCGTCAACTCCACCATCCGCAACATCCGCTTCCGCGACGTGGAGGCCGGTTGCCGCGAATTCGCCGTCAACGCCGATGCCGCGCGCTACTGCCGCACACCGCTGTTTCGAGACGAAGACCACCCCGGCGGCGTCGGGTATCTCGACAACATCCGGTTCGACGGTCTTCGCGTCCACGCCACCCGGGCGGAAGGGCCGCCCCTCATCTGCATCGAATCCAACGCGGCCGGATTCCAGATTCGCGGCTTCGCCCGCGACCGCGTGCGGGACGCCCGCCCCGACGTCCCGACGCTCCGCGTCCGGCACGTCCGCGAGGGGACTCGCATTCTGGAGACGGAGGAAGCCGTGGACATCCAGGCCCCGAAGGATGCCCGCGCCCGCACCCGCTTCCCGTCGCGCGTGCTCCTCGAAAAAGGGCTTTTCGAGGTGACCTCCCCCTACGGGTACCGCACCCATCCGGTCACCGGTGAAGCCGATTCGTTCCACGCCGGCGTGGACGGTGCGCTTTGGGACGGGCGCATGCTCGTGGAGACCGGGATCTGCGCCTGGGAGCATGGGACGGTGCTGGAGGCCGAAGACTCCGATGGCCATGCGGGAACGTTTGTCACCATCCGCCACGCCGGAGGACTTGTTTCACGCTACTGCCATCTCGAGCGCGGTTCGCTCCGCGTCGCCCCCGGGGCGCAGGTCGCCCGCGGTGGCCTGCTCGGCTGGATGGGACAAACAGGTCGCGCAACCGGAGCGCACCTGCACTTCGAGATGAAAAAGGACGGGAATCCCGTGGATCCCGTCCCCTTCCTTAAGGAACTAGCCTGAGTCGTCGGGCCGTCGACCGCGTCGCTACCCAGGGGTGGGCGACGAAGGCGGCTCCGTGCACTGGGGTCGGGCGCCGGCCGGCAGCGGAGGAGCATCGACGCCGGCTTTCGGCAGCGTTCCTTCCAGTTCCTGCCGCCAATGCGCCACATCGCCGGATGGGCCGTAGACGTAGAGGAATCGGGCGTAGGTCTTGCCGGTGTTGGTAATCTGGTGGAAGACGGTGGGGGGGATGTAGACCACCTGGCCCTGCGTCAGCGTCCGGCGTTCCTCGCCCAGGCAGACCTCTACTTCGCCGTCGATGACGAAGTAGAGTTCTTCCTGCTGCTGGTTGTGCCAGGGCGTCTGGCCGCCGTCGGGATCCAGCGTGATCATGCCGCAGGCGAAGTTCTTCGGCTGGATGGGCGAAGCCCCGCCTGCGATCTGCTGGGTGAGCCGGCGCGCCGGATATCGGCGGCCGGGTGTTTGAAGTAGGTCCGAGACGGTCATCCGATGCGTCCTCCGCGATTACAGCTCGAAGGCGTAGGAGAGGCCGAAGATCGTGTCCTCGACGTCGTGCGTTTCGTCGGTGTAGATCTTGTCGTCGATCTGGCCCCAGTACGCGGCGTAGACCGAGAAGTCGAACGCGCTGACCGTCGCCTTGAGGTTGTAGGCCGTCCAGGCGTCGACGGCTTCGCCTTCGCCGTAGTTGTAGTGGAGCTGGCCGTAGAGGGCGACGGCGACGTCCTCGGTGATGTCGAAGCCGATCTCGGCGAACGGGATCACGTGGAGGTCGTTGTCGTAGTCGCCGGTGAGCATGAATTCCAACTCGGTGCCGAGCGTGAGGATGCCGACGGTCTGGGAGAGCGAACCGAAGAGGAGCTCTTCGCCGTTCCAGCCTTCCATGTTGGGATACTGCCAGGTGACGAGCGAGAGGCTCGCGGCGGTGCCGCCGTCGGATTCGAAGGAGGTTCCGACGCTCAGATCGACTTCGTTGAAGCAGTGGTTCTGGGTCTGCGTTTCATCGATGCGGTCGGTCGCGTAGTTCGCCCAGGCGCCGAACTCCAGGGGGATGCGGTCCAAGGCGTCGAAGCCGAACCCGAACCAGGGCTGGAAGGCCAGATCGTCACTGAGAACGGTGCCGGAATCGTAGATGTAACCGCTGGAAATGTCGATCGAACCCGATGCCCAGAGGGAACTTTCGTTTTCCATTTCCGGTGCGGCTGCCTTTTCGGCGGCGGCGGGAGCGGCTTCCTGGGCAAAGGCGCCCGAGAGAGCCATGAGGGTTGCGAAACCAGCGACGTGAACTGCTTTCATGTGTCTATACGCATTCCGTTTGGATTGTCTTGTTTTAGAAAGTCGTCATCGGGTTGAGCCCGGTTACGACATCGGTGGAACAGTCTAAAGTCGAGATCGCGAAAAGTCAACACCGCTGTTGTTCGGATTTGACGGTTCGTGCTCGCTGACTGACTTGCACTTAGCAGGCAACGTGCCATCGCTAGGAATTCAAATTTCCATTGCGATCAAAATATTGATTATCAACAACCTATGCCGGCGTCCAGTGTACTTCCTGAATTCACGGCCCGTTACAAATCCGTAATGAACCGGCATCCATAAACGACGATCATCGCATGGTGTGGCAGATCTCTTGCTGGACGAGAGGCGGGAGAATGTGGTAGGGTCGTGCCGATTCGTAACAAGGGTCTTTTTCGGGCACGGGCGAAGGGCTTCAGGCGTGTTTAGCTGTCCAAAATGCAAAGTCGCGATGGAGACCGTCAAGAGCCCGATTGGGGTGTTTTGGCGATGTCCGTCCTGCGCGGGTCGATCCGCCACGATCGCCCTGCTTCGAAAGAGCGTGCCGGCGAAGGTCGTGAACGCGGTCTGGCAGGCTGCTCGGTCCGGGGCCTTTCCTGCGGGCCATGCGTGTCCGGCCTGCACGGGCCGAATGGCCGAGGTGCCCGCGGACGGGAAACGGCTCTTCATCGACGTCTGCGCGCGATGCCAGTTCGTCTGGTTCGACGCCGGCGAAGAGGCGGGGATGCCCACGCTGCCCCGCACGCTTTCTTGGGAGGAGACGATTCCGCCGGAGGCGCGTCAGCGCCTGGCGGTTCTGGAGGTCGATCGCATCCGTGCCGCGGCGGAGGCGGGAAGCGGTGCCGACGGCTCTCCAGACGCCTGGTGGCAGTGGGTTCCGGGTCTGCTGGGACTTCCCATCGAGGAAGGTGCCGAGGCGTGTCGGAGGCGCCCGTGGGCGACGTGGTCGCTGGCGGCGATCATCATGGCGGTGGGACTCGTTTCGCAAGACAACCTTTCGTCCGTCATCGCGCGATACGGCCTCGTGCCGGCGCAAGCCGCCCGCCTCGGCGGCATGACGTTCGTGTCCTCCTTCTTCCTGCATGGCGGCGTTGCGCATCTGCTGGGCAACTTGTACTTCCTCCTGGTGTTCGGGGACAACGTGGAGGACTGGCTGGGCTGGAAGCGCTTCCTGCTCCTGATCATGGGCGCATCGGCGCTCGGAGCCCTTGTGCACATCTTCGCCGATCCGAACTCCACGATTCCCTGCATCGGCGCGAGCGGCGGCATCTCGGGGGTTCTGGCGTTCTATGCGCTGAAGTTTCCGAAAGTGAGACTCAAGATGCTCTTTCGGTACCTGGTGCTCCTCCGCTGGCTGTCCATATCCGCGCGCACGGCCTTCTTTGTCTGGATCGCGATCCAGATGTTCGGCGCGTGGGCGCAGGTGTCAGGCTTCAGCAACGTGTCCGCGCTGGCGCATCTGGGCGGCGCCGGCGCGGGTTTTGCGTGTTGGTTGTTGTATCGGGACGCCTAGGGCTTCGGGGGTCGAGGCGAACGGGGAACACGGCATCCGCAACGGTCGTCGTCGTGGAGATCAAGACGCCCGGGCGGCGTCCTTGAGGATGATCTGCAGCTCGTCGTGGCTGTCTCGCGAGAAGGTGAAGACGACGTCGAGGCGGTCTCCGGCGGCGAAGGGGAAGTCTTCGCGGCGGAAGAGCATCCCGCGCCAGGGGATCTCGTGGAACGACATCTCCCAGTTGTCCTTGCGGGCGCGGCCGAAGCTGCAGGGCGTCGAGCGCAGCGTGAGGCCGCGAATGCCGAGCAGCGGCTCGGCGTTGTCCATCCCGCAGGGCTCGAGCAGTTGCAGCGCCGTCTCCAGCTCGTCCGTCACGTCGCCCGGCGCGAGCCAGTCGTCGATCACGAGGGTTCGGCGGAAGTCCACGCCCGCGAAGGCCTCGCCGCAGGCGGCGTCGAACGCGGCGCGAAAGCGCGGGAGATCCTCCTCGCGCAGCGAGAGACCGGCGGCGACGCGGTGTCCGCCGTATTTCACGAGCAGTCCCGAGCAGGCGGCGAGCGGTTTCATGATGTCGACGCCGGGCAGCTCGGGGCCGCGCGCCGAGCCGCGCACGAGCCCTTCTTCGCCGCGGGTGGCGACGATGACGGGCTTGCCGTGCACGCCCACGAGGCGGGAGGCCACGAGGCCGACCACGCCGGGGTGCCATCCTTCGTGGAAGAGGACGATGGAATGCGCCTGTTCGGCGGCTTGCGTCGTCACGACCGCGTGCGCCTGGTCGACGGCATTCGTCTCCTGGCGGCGGCGTTCGGCGTTGTTGTCCTCCAGCGCGGCGGCGAGACGCCGCGCCTCGGCGTGATCGGGCGTGCGCAGGAGCTCGAGCACGGTCCGGGGGGTGCCGACGCGGCCCGAGGCGTTGATACGCGGGGCGATGCCGAAGGCGATGCTGCGCGCCGTGACGGCGCCGAAGAGGCCGGAGACCATTTTGAGGGCGTGGAGGCCGACGTTGCCGCCGCACCCGTTGGAGCCGATCATGTCGAGGCCTTTGCCGACGACGATGCGGTTTTCTCCGACGAGCGGCACGAGGTCCGCGACCGTCGCGATCGCCGCCATCGGGAGCAAGCGCTGCACGAGGGCGCGGCCGGCGTCGGGGTCGAGGTGACGGCGCGCGAGCTGGTGCGCGATCTTGAAGGCGACGCCCGCGCCGCAAAGGTGGCGCAGGGCCCCGGGAGTCTCCGGGTGCTCGGGATACACCACGGCGGCGGCGGAGGCCGGAAGCGGGCAGGTGAGGGCGTGGTGGTCCGTGATGACGACTGCGACGCCGCGGGAGGCGGCGAGGTCGCAGGAATCCGGCTGGGAGATGCCGCAGTCCACGGTCACGACAAGCGTGGCGGCGGGATGCTCGCGCAGGCAGCGCTCGAGGGCGGGAAGGGTGAAGCCGTAGCCCTCCGTGCTCCGGTCGGGGATGAAGACGGCGGCGCGGCCGCCGATGGTGGCCACGGCCTCCGCGAGAATCGCCGAGGCCATCATGCCGTCGGCGTCGAAATCGCCGAAGACGACGATCGGCCCTCCGGTCTCGACATGGCGGCCGATGATCTCCGCCGCCTGCGCCGCGCCGGGGAGGGCGTCGGGCAGGAGGCAGTTGGCGAGGCGCGGGTGGAGGAAGTCCTCTGCGGCCTCGGACGTCGCGACGCCTCGCGCGGCGAGGCAGCGCGCCAGCGTGGCGGGGATCGCCAAGTCCTCGGCGAGGCGCCGGACCGAGTCGGCGTCGGCTTCGGACGTGATCCAGCGGCAGGCCGGCCAGGGTCGGGTGGCGGTGTCGCGGTTCAAATCAGCGCCCTTGGGCGGCCGCGAGGAATTCGGGCAGCGTGGCGGTGGCTTCGTAGAGGGCCTTGCCGACGATGACGCCGGCGAGGTTGACGCGACCGAGGCGGGCGAGGGCCTCGACGTCGGCGGTGCGGGAGACGCCGCCGGATGCGATGACGGAGACCGAGGGGACGGCGTCCGCCATTTCGGCCATGGCGGCGAGGTTCGGGCCCTTGAGCATGCCATCGGTGGCGGTGTCCGTGTAGATGATCGTGGAGACGCCGCAACGGGCGACGTCGGCGGCGAGGTCTGTCGCGCGCGCGGCGGTGGTCTCGACCCAACCCTTGACCTGGACGAAGCCGCCGCGCGCGTCGATGCCGACGGCGATGGCGGCGCCGTGGCGCGCGGCGAGGCGGCGGATGGCCTCGGGATCGGCGACGGCGCGAGTGCCGAGAATGACGCGGTCGGCGCCGGCGTCGAGAATCTCGCGCACGTCGTCGTCGGTGCGCAGGCCGCCGCCGACTTCGAAGGGGATGGCGATGGCCTGGGCGATGCGGGCGATCACGGCCGTGTGGGCGGGCTTGCCGGCGAAGGCGCCGTCGAGATCGACGATGTGGAGGTACTCCGCGCCGAGGGACTGCCAGCGCAAGGCCATTTCAACGGGGTCGGAGGCGTAGACGGTGGCGTCATCCATCCGCCCCTGGCGGAGCCGGACGCACTGGCCGTTCTTCAAGTCGATGGCAGGAAGGATTTTC
Organism: Lentisphaerota bacterium; assembly: GCA_012514445.1. Lineage (GTDB taxonomy): Bacteria > Verrucomicrobiota > Kiritimatiellia > RFP12 > UBA3636 > JAAZAI01. The sequence goes on along the minus strand of JAAZAI010000059.1, from coordinate 6,793 downwards.
ATGTCAAGTTTGTACCATATCCGCCGCCAATCCTTCAAGCCGCAAGTCATTGACAGACGGTACGGGCATCCTGTACGATGACCCCATGAATTCACTCCAGCAAATCGTCGAAGGCGGATACTGCATTGGCTGCGGGGCCTGCGCCTGCGCGACGCACGGGAGTATCCCGGTCGAGATGAACGCCTGCGGCCTCTATCAAGCCCAGGGCGCCGCGGCGGCGCGATGCGAGGATGACCAGGTGTCGCTCGGGATTGCCGCATGCCCCTTTTCGGGCGAGGGTGCGGACGAGGACGATGTGGGCCGCCATCGTTTCGGCGCGGGCTGCCTTCCCGACAGCCGGATCGGCTACTATCATGATCTCTTCATCGGCCATGTGGCCGAAGACGGATATCGCGCCGAGGGGGCTTCCGGCGGCTTTGGATCCTGGATACTCGCCGAGCTGCTCGGAACCGGCGCCATCGATGCCGTCGCGCATGCGCGAAAAGTCGACAGCCCGTCCGACGGCGTGCTTTTCCGCTATTCCCTTTCGCGCACCGTCGAGGAGATCAAGTCCGGAGCAAAATCCTGCTACTATCCCGTGGAGATGTCCGGCGTGCTGGAGCAGATCCGGAGGACGCCGGGACGATATGCCGTCGTCGGGCTCCCATGCTTCATCCAGGCGATCCGCCGTCTATCCGGAATCGATCCGGTTCTGAAGGAGCGGATCGTCCATTGCATCGGGCTGGTCTGCGGCCACATGAAGAGCAAGGCCTTCGCCGACTGCCTGGGCTGGCAGATCGGCATTCCGCCGGGACGTCTCGACGCCATCGACTTCCGGGTGAAGCTCCCCGACCGCACGGCAGGAGACTACGGCGTCTACCTGCGCGGTGGGGAGATCGAGGCGACACGGCCGCGGCGGGATTTTCTCGGGGCGCGGTGGGGGCACAACTTCTTTCGCTATTCCGCCTGCGATTTTTGCGACAACGTCTTCGCCGAGACAGCCGATCTGACGATTGGCGACGCCTGGCTACCGGAGCATGAAAACGACTCCCGCGGCACTAACATCGTCGTGGTGCGCGATCCGTCGCTGTCGACGCTGATCCTGCGGGCGATGTCGCAGGGTCGTGTGGTCTGCTCCCGTGCCGAGCCCGACACGATCGCCGAATCGCAGGCGGGCGGTCTTCGCGATCGCCGCGAAGGTCTCGCGTATCGGCTCCGTCTCAAGGAGCTTCAAGGCGTATGGGCGCCGCGAAAGCGGGTGAGGCCGGACGCCGCCCATTTGACTTCGCAGCGCGCGCGAATCTACGCCGCTCGATCCGGCGCCGGCGCCGCGAGCCACCGCCTCTGGCAGGAGGCGCTGGCGCAAAACGACCTCGCGGTGTTTCTCGACGGCATGCGGTCCCATGTGGAGACAATCCAAAAGGCCTATGAGACCGACAAGGGATAGCCGCCATTTTAGGCTTGCTTCAAATCCCGGGATATTCCATCCTATTGGACGTGCGCCGCAATGGGCGCGACCTTTGAAGACCCCGTGACCGTCATCCATTTTTTCAGCGCGATATGATTTCCAAACAGAATGGTGCAGGAGCCTTTCCATTTCGCTCCTTCCATGCGATGGCGGCGGCGTTGCTGGGCTCGATCCCGATACTAGCGGCCTGCGGCCCCTTTCCCCTTCTCGAAGTCGATCCGATCTTCGCTTCGAATCTCGTGCATGCGGCGTTCGCGCATCCCTCCGTTTCCGCTGCGCGGCAGCGCGAAGCGTCCGCTGGCGCGCAGGCCGAGGCGCTTGACTACACGTTCAACTCCCCCTTGCTGGGCGCCGCCGCCGGTTACGCCCAGGGCGCGGGCGACGTGCCCGGCGTCTCGATCGGGCGCGTCGCGCCCAGCGACGCCGCGACGGTCGAAGGCGGCGTGGAGGCGCCAGTCGGCGCGGGCGTCTACGCCGGCGCGGGCGCGGCGGAGCGCGCCCTCTTCGAATCCGAGCATGGCGGCGACCTCGCGCAGACTGCGCTCGGCGCGCGCATCCGCATTCCGCTGCTCCGCGACGCGGGCTACGGTCTGCATCGTCACGAATTCTCGAAGCGCCACGCGCTCGCCCTCCGGCGGCAGGGCGAGCGCCTCAAGGCGCAGCACGACATCGCGCGGGGCGGGCTGCTGGCCCTGACCGACCACATTCAGGGGCTGGCCGATTTGAAGGCAGTCGAAAACGCGGCGATGCGCGCGGAGCGGCTCTGCGAGCAGACCACGGAACGCTCCAAGATGCAGGACGTCGCCGCCTACCAGGTCTTTCCGACCCGCTACGAGGTCGCGCTCCGGCGCGAGGAAGTTGTGGAGGCCCGTCAGATCGTGCAAAGCCGTCTGGAGACGCTGCGCGAGCGACTCGGGCTCCACGTCGCCCCGGCGCCGGTCTCCGGCGGAACCAACGACATCGTCGCCGTCGCGCAGGCCATCGTCCGGAACGGCTCCGTGACCTTCAACGCGGACGACGTGCTTCGCCGCCATCCGTCCTGCCTCGTCGCCGCCGCCGCGGTGGAGGAGGCCGCTGCGGCGCTGCGCCTCGTCGAGGAGCAGGCGAAGGATTCGCTGGACCTCACCGCGGGCGCGGGCTGGCGAGGCGAATCGGAGTCCGGAGTCTTTGGCGACGAGTCGCTGACCACGGCCGAGAACGCCCTGCTGGAGATCGGCATCGCGTGGCGGCGCCCGCTGGACCGGCGCGGGCCGGAATCGGAGACCGCGGCCGCCAAGGCGGACCTCGAGGCGGCGCTGGCGGACGCGGCGGGCGTCGAGAACGAAGTGCTCGCGGCGCTGGCCCGGGCGCAGGCGGAGTTCGCGGGAGCCGCCGCGCGGCTGTCGCTGGCCGCCGAAGCCATCGACGAGGCCGGGAAGACGCTCGCTTCGGAGGAGCAGCGCTTCAACCTGGGCGAGGGCACGAGCCGCAACGTGCTCGACGCGCAGAAGGATCTGACCACGGCGGTGCGCCGCGGCATCGTCGTGGCGCGCTCCGTCGTCAACGCGCTCGTGGAACTCTGCCACGCCGCCGGCGTGAATCCGGTGGAACTCGTGGCCGGAGGCGCGACCAGTCCGGCGGACGAAGGCAGCGAAGCTTTGGAAATGCAGGGGGAATGAACCATGCCGCTTGACACCATCAGAAGAATGTTCTCGAAGGACGAGCCGCCGGAAGTGCCGGTGCCGGACGCCCTGGCGGCCATCCCTTCGGATCTGCTCTTTCAGGACAACGACAAGGAACGGCTGGAGGACGATCTGCGCGTCATCGGCGAGGACACCTCGCTCGAACGTTCGCAGAAGACGGCGGACAAGGAGGTGCGGACGGCGGCCGAGTCTTCGCTCAAGCGCCTGCACATCCTGCAGCGCGGTCGATGCCCGCAGTGCGGCGACGCGCTGCGCCAGCACCTCTTCGCCTCCGTGTGCGAGTCCTGCGGCTGGAGCTCGTGGTCGACGCCGAAGAGCGGCGGGGTCCGGATCCATCTCGTGGGGGGCGCCGAACCGATCATCGGGGACTCCGCCTACGTCGTCAAGGACGGCGTGGCGATCGTCCTGCGGGGCGAGTCGGTCTTCGCGAGGCTTCCGGCGCACTCGGTCCAGTGGATCGAGTACGTGTGGCTCGACGAGGAGCTCAAGGAGCGCGAAAGGAATCTGCGCGAGCGCATGGGCATCGCCTGCGGCTGGTGCAGCAAGGAGACCGATCCCTCGAGCGACGGCTTCCACCTCGTGCAGGTGGCGTTCGGCACGACGCAGGAGCGCTATTGCTTCTGCTCCGACGAATGCTACGAGGCGTTTCGCAAGATGTACCCGGCGCGCATCCACCGCAACTGCTACGAGCGGGACTGCGAGGAATGCAACCTCTGCGTCAAGCGCTATCGCGGCGAATCGGGCGGCATGCGTTCCGTGCCGAAGGATTTTCTCAGAACCAAGGGCAAGCAGTAGGAGGCGGATTCCACCATGGGCGATGTTCGGACGACAACGGGGCAGAAGCCTCCGGAAACGATGCAGCAGCGCAGGAGCAAGCTGAGGCGCGCGCTGCGCATTGTCGTGGCGCTGCTGCTGGCGATCGGCGCGGCGGGACACTTCATCAAACTGCCCAAGTACGCCTACGCCAACGGCTACGCCACCACGGTCGAGTACGCCGAGGTGCGCTCGGCCGCCGAAGGGCGGCTCGCCGAGATCCTCAAGACTTCCGGGGACGAGGTGAAGGCGGGCGAGGCGCTGCTCAGGCTGGAGGATGGCACGGAGCGAGCGGCGTACGAGGAGGCCAACTCCAAGGTCGCTCAGGGCGAGGCGGAGCTGACGTTCCGCGAGGCGGAAGCGGCCGATGCGCTGCGCCGCCACACGAATGCGATCATCGCCGCCGAAATCGAGCTGGAGCAGATGCGCAAGACGCTCGAGCTGACCCGCCAGCTCTACGAGAAGTCGCTCACCTCCGGACGCCAGCTCTCCAGCGACGAGTTCGCCGTGCGCCGCGCGGAGGACCGCCTGCGGGCGCTGCGCGAGATCGACATGTCGGTCTCCCTGAAGCAGATCGCGGCGCTGGGCGAGAACGTGGCGGCGCTGCGCGAGGCGGCGAACCGCGCCAAGGCCGCGCTCGAACTGCGCACGGTGCGCGCGCCCATCGCCGGCCGCGTGGTGCGCTATACGTTCTACGTCGGCGAGGTGATTCGCCCGGACATGGTGCTCTACGAGGTGTTCGGCGGCACCGTCGACACGATGAAGCTGCGCATTCCCGAGCGCTACGCCGCTCGGGTCCGCGTCGGCCATCCCGTCGGGGCCAAGTTCGGCACCCACCGGCGCATCATCCCGCGCCGGTTCCCGGGCGAAGTCGCCGTGCTCCGCGACGTGGTCGAGGGCGACGGCGCGGCCAACTACCGCGTGGCGTACTGTAACATCGATCTGCAGGGCGAGACCGTGCCGCCCGGCACGAGCGTCGAGGCCCGCATTCGCATCGGAAAGTCGTCCGTGTGGATGCACATCCTGGAACCGTGACGCCATGACGGGCGTCAAAGCCGTCGCGCTCGATTTCGAGAGCACCGGCGTCGTGCCGGGGCTCCCGAACGAACCGTGGCAGATCGCCATCGCACCGATCGTGGACGGCGGGGTCGGGTCGGGACTTTTCGACAGCTTGCTGCGCGTGGGCCCGCGCCCTTTCAATCCGCATGCGCCGGGACGGCACGCGCTGCTGCGGGAGCAGATCGCGACCGCGCCGACGCTGCACGAGCTGTGGCCCCAGGTGTTGGCGCGGCTGGCGGGGGCGTTCATCGTCGCGCACAACGCGGGCACGGAACGGAGCATCCTGGCGGCGGCCGCTCCGCTGCACGCCTTCGGTCCCTGGATCGACACGCTGCCGCTGGCGCGCGCGGCATGGCCGGGGCTGCCCTCGTACGAGTTGGAGCGGCTGACGGAGGTTTTCGGATTGACGCCCGACATCGCCCGCCTCTGCCCCGGCCGCGCACCGCACGACGCGCTCTACGACGCCGTCGCCTGCGGAGCCCTCCTTCTGCACCTCCTCCGCCAGCCCGGCTGGGAAACGCTGTCCGCGGAAGAGCTGGCGGAGATGTCCTAATCGTAATCCTAATCTTGATCGAAATCGAGCATGTGGCCGGGTCGGTTTAACCAAGTAAGTGTGGTGACAGTTCAACAGAGAAACGCCGATCCCGTGCGGTGAAAATGGGATCGACAACGCTCGCGACAATGTAGCCGAAGGTGTTCGTGATCGTCGTGGCTCCCGAAGAATCCAGGCGCTGGGTGCGGCGTGAGATCTCGTCATGCGTATAGACGGATTGCCCTATCGGCACGTCATTGAAGGCGTTGACTACACGCGAGACGATCTCTGGCCGAGAGCGTTCGCGCTGGAGCGCCTGCGTGAAAACATTCCCGTTTGACAATGTGATGGTGAACGCGGTGGACGGCGTGGAATCGGAATACGTTGTGCCGGCTAGCAGCCCGATGGGCGTGTAGACGTTCTCTTTCCAATCGCCGCGCGCCCAGGTCGTTCGAACCGGCTTGCCGTCTGCCGTGTAGGTGTAGACGACGGATGAACCATCGGCGTAGACCTTGTTGGTGGCAAGGCCGGTGGCGGGGTCGTAGTGCCAGCGCGTGGTGTCCCAGGTCGTTCCGTCGCGGGTGGTACGCAGTTCCTTCATGCGCCCCATGGTATCATAGACGTAACGGGTCGGGTAGATCGCGCCGGATTGCACGACGATGCGATCGTCGAAGTCGTACTGCGTTTCGACGGTGTTGCCGAGGGCGTCGGTGCGCGAAATCGGGCGGTTCCAGCGATCATAGATGAAGAAGGTGTTATGGTCGACGCCGGTTCTGAGGTGCTGACGCTCCTGCCAGAGATTGCCGAGCGTGTCGATGGCGCGGTACACGACGTGCTGACTAAGGTTGGTTCCAGGATAACGAAGCTCTGTATAAAACGCATGGCCCATTCCATCCAGGAGGTTTGCAGAAGTGCCACTAGGCGACCATGTGCCGGTTGTGCGACCGCACTGACTCCAGACGATGTTCGTGAGCCCCGTGTCGTCAAATGAAATTGAGGTCAGCTTTTTTGTGGCGGGATCGAATCTTTCAGAAGTTTCACTCAAGGTTCCGCTTGCAGAGATCGAGACGTTTCGGGAACGGAGCGCGTCGGAGAGACCCGTAAGCTGGATGCGGGTCGTGTTGGTCATGGCAGAATCGCCGGAGAAAACGATGTTCCGGCTGACTCGCCAAACCACGCCGGCGAGAGTTTCGTGCGTGGTTTCGGCAAGGCCGCCGTCGAGGGAATCGTCGATGCTCCCAATTGCGTCGCCAAGATCGT
>JAAZAI010000489.1 GCA_012514445.1 Lentisphaerota bacterium | reverse complement strand
TGCCAGACCTCGAAACGGTAGTTCCGATCCGGCTCGACGCCCGCGAAAACCGCCTCGGCCGGCGATTCGGCGCCGTCCAGAATTTGCGTCGGTTCATCGCCCGCCGCGCCGTAGACGAACGCGGAAATCCGAGATCCGGTTGGCGCGAGCGGGAAGATCACGCCGTGGGCTGTTTCATCCAACCCTTGCGCCGATACTCCTTTCGCCGAAGCCAAGACCTCGTCTGGCATTGACGAAGACAATGCGTCAAGGCTCGAAATCGACGGCCCGGAAGCCGTGGCGGCCCGCAAGGCACCAGGCGGCGTGGTGAACGCCCAGTACGCCACGGTCTCGTAGTTCCAGATGCCCGGATACTTGGCCGCGATGCGGTCGATTTCAGCCTGCGTGATGGTATAGAAATGCCCCATCAACTGATCGGACCAGAAGCGGCCCACGGGCTGCGTCCCCGCCACCTGAGCCGGATAGGCGTACCAGGCGACGGTCTCATAGCGCCAGATGCCCGGATACTTGGCGGCGATCCGGTCCCGCTCGGAGTCCCCCATGATGTAGAAGTGCTTGCCGATCTGATCCGACCAGAAGCGGTGGACGGGCAGCGTCCCCGCCGCCTGCGTCGGGTAGGCGTACCAGGCGACGGTCTCGTAGTTCCAAACGCCCGGATACTTCGCCGCGATCCGGTCGCGTTCGGAGTCCCCCATGACGTAGAAGTGCGCACCAAACTGATCCGACCAGAAGCGATGGACGGGCAGTCGAAGCACGACATTCCAGCACAAATCGTAGGTGCTTCGTGCATTGGGCCCCACCACGCAGAGATAATAGGTTCCTGGACCTGGGACCTCGAAGTCAATGGATTCGCCGTCGGTCAGCCCCGCGGACAGGTCCACGCGGACTCCGGTCGAATCGTAGAGGGCGAGATTGATGTCGCCCTCCGCGTGGACGAAGCGGCATTCGGCCTTCAGACGCTCGACGGCGGCGCCGGCTTCGATCCGGTACCAGTCGTCGTCGCCTTGGACTGCGACTCCGTCGATCTCCGAAAGCCATGTCCCCGCATGGCCCGACAGGTCGAAGGCCGACGCGCGCGCGTCGTTGGGCTCGTATCGGTCGTCCACGGACCAGGAAAAGCCTACGGGCGAGGGGCCTGCGTTGTTGGCCTCGTCCTCCTCGACGATTTCGCTTGCGCCTTGGAACCGGTCGACGAAGGCCCAGGCCGTGTAGGTCCCGGCCGTCGGCGCCGCCGCCGCGAACTGGAGCGTCGCGGCCTGCCCGGGGGCGATGCCGAGATTGTAGTCCTTGCTCAAGGCGGAAGCCGTCGAAATCGTCGGCGCCGACGCTCGATCCGGCCAGAATGCGACGTTGAAGACGGCGGCGGCCGCGCCTTGCCCCTGGTTGCGCACGGTGACGGTGAAGGTGACGACGTCGTTCGCGACGGGGTTCGCCGGGCTGTGCGCGATCGATTCGATCACGAGATCCGGCTTGGAGTCGTCGAGGGCGTCCCGCCACCGCAAGTCGTAGGTGTTCCCCGCGTTGCCCTGATGCACGCGGATGTAGTAGACGCCCGACTCCGGCACCACGAAATCGATGTTCTCGACGTCGCCCGAGCCCTCGGAGGTCGCAAGAGAACTTCCGGTGGAGTCGACCAGCGCGATGTCGATGTTGCCGTCCGCATGCGTGAACTCGCAATCCACCAGCACGCGGAGGTAGCCGGGGGCCACGGTGATTTTGAACCAGTCGTCGTCCGCCTGGATGCCCAGACCGTCGATGGCCGAGAGCCAAGTCTGCTCGTGGAGCGAGAGGTCGAAGGCCGTCGCGCGGATGTCGTTCTCCTCGTACTCGTCGTCCGAAATGCCGGAGCCGCCGGGGGCGGCGAGGGCGGGGATGCCTTCGAGCAATGCCGCGTTCAGGTGCTGCGCCGTCTGATCCTCCACCGTCTCAGCCGCGGCGTAGTTGTGAAGTTCCATGAACTGCAGCTCGCCGTCGCCGTTGGCATCCACCGACGCATCGTCGCACGCGCGGAGAATCGCGCCCGTGAAGAAGCCATGGGGAGGGCTTTCCCAGCTGAGCTCGTTGTAGTCGCAGGCCGTCATGAAGCCGATGTTCCCCCCGAGCGCCTTGGGCACGGCGAGGCCGGCGGCGGCGAACTGTCTGGCCTTTTCGGCGCGGAAGCTGGCCATCGCGTTTTCGGCGAACGCCCAGGACCTGCTCTTGAACATGCCGGCGGAATGGCAGGTGTCCAGGATCACCACCACGGAGACGGAGGAATCGAAAAGCGCGAGATCGGCGCCCAGCTCCGTGTCTGAATATTCCGTGTTGTAGGAACAGATGTACGTGGAGGTGCCGACGTACTGGCCACCGTGGCTGGAATGGTAGTAGACCACCACGTCGCCCGCGCCGGCCTGCGCGGCCAGCGTCTGGAGGGCGGACCGGATCGACGCCTTCGTCGCCTGCGAATTCGTCAGGAGCTGGATGTTGGCCGAGGGCCACCGGCCGGCGGCGTCCCCGAGCATCACCGTGTCGCGCATGCCTTCGGCGTCGTTGACGCAGCAGTTGAGCGAACTGGCGTAGCCCGGGGCGTATTGGTTGATGCCCACGAGAAGGCCCCAGCGCGTGGCGCCCGGTGCATCCGACACCGCGAGAAGACCAAGGCAAACCCAAAGCGCCATGCGCGCGACACCACCCACCCGAACAAAACTTGTTGACATGAAAGGCATTCCCCTGTGTTAGGCCAGATATCCGAATTTAGCGCCTTATTCTAACGCGCTTCTGTCGTTTTGTCCATCCCTGCCTAGAAAATCGTCAGCAAGGGGCAAGCCTCGGAGCGGATGACAAGCCATTCGTTCGGGCGACGCGTCGTAGCCGCGTCGGTACTGGTGAGGCTTCCACGCCGAGAGCGCGGGCGAATGGCGGCTCGCCGGGACGGCGTCACCCCTCCTTGTCTTCGCACCGCCTGACAGGAAACTTGAAACTCGAAACTGAAGGAACAAACTCACGCACTCACAAACTCACGCTCTCACGCACTCCCTCACGGCCAGGCATGGAAGGCGACGCCCTCATATTGCCAGTCGTCGGAGAGCGCATCGACGATGTGGTCCTTCTCCGCCTCGGAAATCGTGAAGAAATGGTGCCGGTACCGTGGCGACCAGAAGCGGAAGACCGGCTCCACACCCGATTCCAGGGCGGGAAGGACATAGTAGGCGACGCCCTCGTAAGTCCAGTCGTGCCCCAGATTCGCGCGAATGTGGTTCTTCTCGTCCTCGGAGATCGTGAAGAAATGGCCGCGATAGCGATCGGACCAGAATCGGTACAGCGGCACGCTCCCGTAGATTGCCACCGGATAGGCATGATATGCGATGCCCTCATAGTGCCAGTCTTTTGACGAATTCGCGATCAGGAAGTCCTTTTCGTTCTCTGAAATGGTGAAGAAATGGCCTCGGTAGATCGGAGACCAGAACCGGTGCACGGGCGACAGAAGCGTCCCGACCGGCTTGGCGACGTACTCGATGCAGAAATGGTTGTTGGTGTTGACGGATTCCGAGACGAGATTCTCGAACTCGATGCGTGCGCAGAGGCGGTTCGTCCCGGCATGGTCGAGAAACTGCGGCGACAGGACGACGGACCGGGATTCGCCGGCCGCCAGCCGGCCGACGAGGGCCCAGGAGTCCCCCACGTCCCCGAAAGCCGGCGCGA
>JAAZAI010000488.1 GCA_012514445.1 Lentisphaerota bacterium | reverse complement strand
GCGCGGATCGAGTCGGATCCCATCCTCGTCGCGAACCGCGTCGGCAAGGGACAGGCGATTCTGCTCAACGCCACGGTCTACCCCGCCCACTTCGGTCTGCGCCGCTTCTACGCGGATCTGCTCGGCGTGGTCGCCGAGGCGCAGGCGGGCGACGTCGAGGTGCTGTGCGGCGACCGGGTGCGGTACGCCGTCTATCCGGAACCCGGGATGGAGATCCTCTACCTGCTGAACACCCACCCGGATTGCGCCCAGGAGGTCCTCGTGTCGCACGGGAACGTCCGGCGCGCCGCCGTCTCCGTCGCGCCCGGCGCGCTGCGGGTGGTGTACCTGAATGCGGGCGGTCTCTATGCCCCCGCAAATCCGGAGGCCCGCGTGACCGCGCTGAACTGGCGAGAGGGGAAGGCGAAGCCGGTCTTTCTTGATCCGGATGTCCAGCCAGGGGACGAGGTGTCGGTGGCGCAGTGAGCCGAGGGCGAATCGAGCGCGTCCCCGCTTGTATGCATACTCCCACACGCCAATGCGGGATTCGAGACAAGATTCGAGTGTAAGAGTAGGTGTACGAGTACGGCAGACGCGGGACACCCACCCACACCCACACCCACACACGCTTTCAGCATACCCCGGCAATTGACCGATTACTGGGCCCGATGACTCCCCTACGTCCACGCTCGCCCATCCGAGCCGCTCAGCACGCTGGCGATGGCCAGCCAGCCGGACGTCTCGGCGGAGAGCGTCGCCTTCGTCTCGTACCACGACAAGGTCACGCGCTCGCGGAAGACGGCGGGGAGGCGTCGGCGCCAGGCGCGCTCGAGCGCGTCCCGGAAACGGGCGTTGTGCGCCGGCATGCCCGCGACCACCACGCGATGCGGACGCGCGAAGACCGTGGCGTTGGCCACGCCCAGGGCGACCAGGTCGATGATTTGCCGAGCGGGCGCCGAAAGCGCGGGCTCGGCGAAGGCCTCGCCCAGCGAACCGCGGCCGCCGAGACGATGCAGGAAGTCCGTGCAGAAGACGCGCTCGACGCACCCGACTCCGCCGCAGTAGCAGCGGGCCGTCTCGATGTTGAGGCTCATGTGGCCCAGCTCGTTGCCGCCGAGCACGCAGCCCCGGTTCGGCCGCCCGGCGATCAGCATCGATGCGCCGACGGCGCCATCCTCGAGCGTGACGACGAGCGTGTCGTCGTGCTCGGCTTCGACGTGTTTCATCAGCCAGCGCATGCCGAGGGCGTGGATCTCCGAATTCAACGCCACGGGCGTCTCGCCGGCGCGCGCCAGCAGCGGCGCGAGATCCAGCTCCGCGGCGGGCGCGGCCGAACTCCAGAGGATGCGCCGGCTCACGGGATCGACAAAGCCGGTCACGCTGACGCCCAACGCGAGCGGATTTTTCGGCAGCAGCCCGCCGAGGAGCCGCGAGACCGCCTTCGCGATGCCTGCGGAATTCGAGGCGGCGGCCTTCTCGGCCTCCCCTTGCGGCTGCCCCAGGAGGTTCATCGCCACGGCCTCGACGCCGCCCGCGGCGATGGCGATGCCCCCGACGCAGGTGCGCGCGGGATCCACTTCGAGAGGGATTTTCGGACGGCCGCGGACGCCGCTCTGTCCAGACGCCCCCTCCCGCAGATAGCCTTTGCGGATCAGGGCGTCCACCGTCCGCGTCATCGTGTTGACGTGAAGCCCGGCCAACTCCCCCAGCTCGCTTCGCGAAAGACCGGGGTTTCGCCAGACGGCGGAGAGGATTTTCAATTGCGTGGGACTGTTCATGGCTTTGTGCGAACTGTTGGCGCTAGCCTGTGCGGAGCCAGAGCCCGAAAAAGCGGTCGTAGACGAAATAGAACCCCGAATCGCTTTTCAGAACGAGCCCCTTGTCCACGAGCGCCTTCAGCGCCTGCCGGACGCTGCTGGCCGCTCCCAGGGCGTGCTTGGCGATGAACGAACTTTTCAAGGGCTCTGCAACTTCGCGCTCAACCGCCAGCGCCTTCAACACGGATAACTGGCCACGGGGAAGCATTTCGCAATAGGCCTTGTAGGTGGCGTTTTCACATTCGATCGCAGAGGCGATGGCTTCTTGGACGTCGTCTACACTTGTGACTTTTCTTCCCGATGCGTAGGCGCGGTTCAACGCCATCTGAACGTACCAGGTATGGCCGGAGAGTTCGTCGTAGAGCAAGTCGAATGCATCGGGCTTGAGATCGCGGCCCGCCTTGGCGAACAGGCCGATGGCAAAGGCCCGATACGCCTCGATCTGGATTTCCTTGAGTCCGACTTTTTGGGCACTCTGGTAGAACGGGCGTTTCGCGGACGAGAACATTTCCTCCATCAAGTGCTTTTTGCTTCCCGCGAAGACAAGGCCGACCTTCGGAAGAAACTGCGCATGGGATCGCAGCTCCGCCTCGACGCCTTTGTCGGGGTACTCGAGAATTTGCTGGAACTCGTCGATGGCGATGACGCACCGCCTTTCCGATGCCCGGATGTATTCGAAGACTTCGGAAAGGCTTCGCCGCGCCTCGGACGGCTTGATGTCAAACGAGAGGGACGGGACTCCGCTCTGCGAGTCGAAGGAGAACGTGGGGCGAAAGCTCTTGAAGAAGGACCCGACGCGGCGGAGGGCGGCTTCGGAATAATCGTCCAGACGCCCGACGACCGCATGCGCAAGCGCCGTCGTGAAATCGTGCAGATTCTGGGTTGAAAAGATGTCGATGTAGAAGCACCGGACCGAGGGGTCCGTGGCGTTCAGGTGGTTGAACAGATGGAGAACCAACCCCGTCTTCCCCATCCGGCGCGGACTGACGAGACAGACATTGCGCCCATTGGCAAGGGCTGAAGCGAGTTGCTCCGTCTCCTTTTCTCGATCACAGAAGTAATCGGGGCCCTGGTATCCTGAAACGAGAAACGGATTGGCAGGGTTTGCTTTCATGAGGAGCAAGTCTATCACATTGCGTAAAATATGTAACGTAAAATATGTCATGCAACCGTGGTCGGTCGCCGGGGCAGGCTGAAAGCGTGTGGGGGTGGAAATGCGTGGGTGTGGGAGGGGGGGGGCTTTGTCGTAATCTTTGTCGATCCCGCGTGAGGCGTGATTGCGGGTGTGGGAGTCCCGCGTCTGCCGTACTCGTACACCTACTCTTACACTCGAATCTTGTCTCGAATCCCGGATTGGCGTGTAGAAGTATGTGTACGAGTGCGAGGAGGAACACGCCCCGTGCACCCCCTCACGGGATCGGGCAGTCACGGGAGATCTGCCGCCCTTCTGATGAGACTCCAGACGTCAACGGCGGCGACCGATTACCGTTGACACCATCCCGGGCGTTCTGATAAAGTTCAATTATTCACTTTTAAAGTGACTATAGAGGAGACCCCCGATGAAAAAGTGCATCAGCTATTGGAGCCTCCCGGGAGGGCCGGAGGGGACCTGTCCGGTCAAGGACGCCGTCGCTGCGGCGAAGCAGGCGGGATTCGACGGCATCGAGCTCTGCATCGCGGAAAGCGGCGTGCTCACGCCGTCGACGGACGAGGCCACCTGCCGCGCCTACGCGGCCGAGGCCGCCGCCCAGGGGCTCGCGCTGGAAACGGTCGCGAGCGGCATGAGCTGGGGATGCTCCCCCACCCACCCGGACCCGGCCGTCCGCCGCAAGGCCATCGATCTGCACCGCGCCGCGCTCCAGCGGGTCGCCTGGCTTGGATGCCGGACGATGCTCTTCGTCCCGGGCGCCGTCATCGTCCCGTGGGATCCGTCGTACAAGCCGGTCCGCTACGACCAGGCCGTGGCCTGGGCGCGCGAGGCGGTCGCCGAGCTGGCGCGGACCGCGGAGGCAGTCGGCGTCGACCTCGGCGTCGAAAACGTCTGGAACGGCCTCTTCTATTCGCCGATGGAGTTCGCGGCCTTCATCGACTCCTTCGACCATCCCCGCGTCGGCGTCTACTTCGACATCGGCAACGTGCTCGGGCATCAGCAGTGGCCGCCCCACTGGATCGAAATCCTCGGCCCGCGCATCCGCGCCGTCCACGTCAAGGACTTCAAGCTCGCCGTCGGCACGCTGGCGGGCTTCTGCGACCTGCTCGAGGGCGACGTCCCGTTCGCGGAGGTCATGGCCGCGCTGCGCGCCATCGGCTACGACCGGACGCTGGTGGCGGAGATGATGCCGCCCGACCCCACGTTGCTCGAAAGAACGAGCCGGGCACTGAACAAGATCGTCAAATTCTGAAAACAAGGAGCAAGAACATGTTGAAAGTCGGAATCGCCGGAATCGGCACGATGGGAACGACCCACCTCGACGCCTACGGAAAGATCAAGGGCGCGAAGGTCGTGGCCGTGGCAGACCTGTTCGAAGACCGCCGGGAGGGGCGGACCCTCGTGGCGGGGAACGTCAAGGGCCAGTCGCAGGGAGGAACGGACTTCGCATCGTTCCGGAAGTACGCCGAGGCGATGGAGATGATCGCCGATCCCGACATCGACATCATCGACATCTGCCTGCCCACGCCGCTGCATGCGCGGTACGCGACGGCGGCGCTGAAGGCCGGCAAGCACGTGCTGACGGAAAAGCCGTTCGCCCTGAACGCGCGGGAGGCCCAGACGCTCGCCAAAGCCGCCGCGAAGTCCGACAAGCTCCTGATGTGCGCAATGTGCATGCGCTTCTGGCCCGCCTGGGCCTGGCTCAAGCAGGCCATCGACAAGCAGACCTACGGACGAGTCCTGGCCGCGCATTTCCGCCGCGTCACCAGCCACCCAGGCAGATCCTTCTACCTCGACGGCGACGCCTGCGGCGGCGCCATCCTCGATCTGCACATCCACGACACCGACTTCGTTCAGCACTGCTTCGGCAAGCCCAAGGCCGTATTCAGCCGCGGCTATTCACGCCCGACAAACGCCATCGACCACGTCTTGACGCACTATCTCTACGACGACGTGCCGCTCGTCACGGCCGAAGGCGGCTGGGCCATGACGCCGGGCTTCGGCTTCCAGATGCAGTTCACGGTCAACTTCGAGCGCGCCACCGCCGTCTTCGACAACGGCGCTCCCGAACCGCTTCAGCTCGTCCGCAACGGCAAAAGCACGCCCGTCAAGGTCAAGCCCGGCATGGGCTACCAGCACGAGATCGCCTACTTCGTCGATTGCGTCAGGACCGGTCGCCGCCCGGAGGTGGTCGACCCGGCCGGCGCGGCGCGCTCCGTGGCCATCGTCGAGGCCGAGGTCCGCAGCATCCGCTCGGGCCGCCCGGAGAAGGTGTAGCCATGACGACAAAGCCCCACCACCATCCCGCGCCCGATTCGCCCCGGCGCCCCTGCGTCGTCGTGGCCGGGCACATCTGCCTGGACGTGATCCCCGCGTTCAAGCAGGAGGGGGCGGACAGCTTGGGCGAACTGCTCGTCCCGGGCAAGCTCGTCGACGTCGGGCCCGCCGTGCTCGCGACCGGAGGCGCCGTGGCCAACACCGGCCTCGCCCTGCACCGCCTCGGCGTGCAGACCCGCCTCGTCGGAAAGCTCGGTCAGGACGCCTTCGGCGACGCCGTCTGCGGCCTGCTCCGCCAACAGGGCGCGTCCCTGGCCGACCACATGATCCGCGACGCCGAGTCCGCCACGTCCTACTCCATCGTCATCAATCCGCCGGGCATCGACCGCGTCTTCCTCCACTGCCCCGGCGCCAACGACACCTTCTCGGCCGACGACCTCCCGGCGGAGGCGCTCGACGGCGCCGATCTGCTCCACTTCGGCTACCCGCCGCTGATGCGGCGCTTCTACGCGGACGGCGGCGAGGCGCTGGCGCGGCTGCTCGCCAAGGCCCGCGCCGCCGGATTGACGACGTCGCTCGACCTGGCGCTGCCCGACCCCGAATCGCCCGCCGGCCAGGCCGACTGGATCGAAATCCTCGCCCGCGTCCTGCCGGAAGTCGACGTCTTCTGCCCGAGCCTGGAGGAAATCGTCTTCATGCTCCTCCACGACTCGGGCCTCCACATCCGCAAGGCCGTCGCCGCCGGATCGCCCCTGGGCGGACTCGAAGCCGACGACATCCAGGCCATCTCCGCGCGTCTCATCGAACTCGGCGCCACGGCCGTCCTGCTCAAGCTCGGCCGGCAGGGCGCCTTCCTCCACGTCACGGAAGACCGCGACCGGCTGGCCGCGTCGGGGCGGTGCGCGCCGACCCTGAGCCGATGGCTCGGCGCCACGCTCCACGCCGCCTGCTTCACGGCGGAGGTCGCCGGCACGACCGGCGCCGGCGACTGCACGATCGCCGGCCTGCTCGCCGCCCTCGTGCGCGGCGACGGCCCGCGCGACGCGCTCCGCGCCGCCGTCGCCACAGGCTCCGCCAGCGTCGAACGGCCCGACGCCACCAGCGGCATCCCCGACTGGTCCGTGCTCGCCGACCGCCTCGCCCGAGGCTGGCCCCGCGATCCCGCCCTCCCCTTCCCCCACAGCGTGTAAAATTAGTCGCTAGTCGTTAGTCGCTAGCCCTCCCACACGGACTCTTTCACGCAGACTCGATTACGATTACGATTAAGATTAAGATTACGATTAAGACTTCCCCGATGCATTCGACAAAGCTTACGACAAAGCTTACGACAAAGTTGTTGCCTGTACCTAGCCCCTAACACCTAGCCCCTAGCCCCTTAATTCCTTCCATGCCCCTTCTCGTCCATTTCGGCGCCGGCGCCATCGGCCGGTCTCTCGTCGGAACCCTCTTCACCCAGGCCGGATACGACGTGCTCTTCGTCGACGCCGACGCGCGGGTCGTCCAGGCCCTGCATGAACGGCGCGGCTACCGCGTCGTCGTCAAGGACACCCTGCCACCGGGAGCGCCCGACACGATCGATGTCGCTCACGTCGATGCCATCGCGGCCCAGGACTCGGCCGCCGTCGCGGACGCCGTCGCGCAGGCGGATCTGCTTGGCACGTCGGTCGGAGCGAACATCCTGCCCGTCGTCCTCAGGAGCATGGCGCCCGGCTTGGCGCGACGAACCCGGCCCGTCTCGATCCTCTTCTGCGAAAACCTCCACGGCGTCGCGTCGATCGCCCGGGACACGCTGGCACGCGAGCTCGGATCGGGCTTCATCCTGGACGGGCGCGTCGGGCTGGTGGCGACGAGCATCGGCAAGATGGTGCCGATCATGCCCGCCGCCGCCCGCGAGCGCGATCCGCTCGAAGTCTGGGGCGAGGCGTACACCCGGATCATCGCGGACCGCCAGGCCTTCGCCGGGCCGCTCCCCGAGGTCCCCGGCCTGCTGCTCAAGGACCATTTCGACGCCTACGTCGCGCGCAAGCTCTATGTCCACAATCTGGGCCACGCCGTCTGCGCCTACGAAGGCTTCCTCCGGAACCATGCGCTGATTTGCGACGCCATGGCCGACCCGGTCGTCGCGCAGGCAACCCGAAGCGCCATGGAGGCCACCGCCGCCGCGCTGCTCAAGCGCCACCCCGGCGTCTGGCGAGCCGAGGAGATGGCGGAGCACGTCGCCGACCTCCTGCGGCGCTTCGGCAACCGCGCGCTCGGCGACACCGTCCACCGCGTCGGCCGAGACCTCGCCCGCAAGCTCGCGCCTGACGACCGTCTCGCGGGGGCGCTGCGCCTCGTCGCCGAAACGGGCGGCGACACCACGCCCATCTGCGACGCCATCGCCGCCGCCCTGCACTTCGCCGCGCCCGACGAGCAGGGCGGAACCTTCCCGCCCGACGACGAGGTGCGCGCCCGCATCGCATCCCTCGGTCCCCGCGCATTCCTCGAAAAACACGCAGGTCTCGACCCGAAACACTATTCCGCTGAACTCGACCAGATCGCCCGCCGCTACCAGCACCTCGTACACACTTAGTCCCCTACACTTAGTCCCCTACACTTAGTCCCCTACACTTAGTCCCCCTACGCTTAGTCTCTCACTCTTAATCTCTTACGCTTCGTCTTCTACGCTTCGTCCCTTCCGCCTCATCCCTTCTCCCCCCCGAATTCGACGATGGCATTGTTTCCAAGCTTTGTCGCGAGAGCTTTGTCGATTCTCAATCCTAATCGTAATAAAATGAAAAAACAGACACAAGACTCCCCCTCAGCCCCGGGCGTCCGTCCGCCGGTGGTCCTCGCTGCCGCCGCGCATCCGGACGACATCGAGTTCATGATGGCGGGGACGCTGCTGCGGCTCAAGGACGCCGGCGCGCAGATCCACCTGTGGCACCTCGCCAACGGCTGCCATGGCACCGCCGTCCACGGCCACGACGAGATCGTCCGCATCCGCGGCGAGGAGGCCCGCGCCTCTGCCGCGCTGGAGGGCGGCGTCTCGCATGCGCCGCTGTTCGACGACCTCGCCGTCTTCTACGACGCGCCGTCGCTGGCGCGCGTGTCGGCCGTCGTGCGCGACATCCGGCCGACGATCATCCTCACGCATTCGCCGCGCGACTACATGGAGGACCACCAGAACGTCTGCCGACTCGTCGTCACGGCGGCCTTCAGCCGCGGCATGGTCAACGTGGTCACGGATCCTCCCCGCCCGGTCTGGGACGCCCCCGTCGCGCTGTACCACGCCTTGCCACGGCCTGTGCGACCAGCTCGGACGCCCGGTGGCGCCGGATCTCTTTGTGAACACCGCCCCCGTGCTCGAGCGCAAGCGCGCCATGCTCGCCTGCCACCGCAGCCAGCGCGACTGGCTGGACGCGAGCCAGGGCATGGGCGCCTACCTCGAGGAGATGGTGCGCATGGGCGCCGAGGTCGGCCGGATGTCCGGTCGCTTCGCCTGCGCCGAAGGCTGGCTGCGCCACAATTTCCTCGGCTTCTGCGCCGAGGGCTTCAACCCGATCCAAGATCTGCTCAAAGGAGACTGCCATGCCCAGACCGCTTAGCAAACTCGCCCCCGCCTGGTGGGACTACACGACGCTCGACAAGGACATCCTGGCAGACGCCGCCCGGCTGACCGCCAAGGATCTGGTCCAGCTCTCCCGCCCCGGCTTCTCCGTGCGGATCTTCGACACCGTCGAGGAGTTCTACGCGGCGGAGGCGCTGGAATACATCGAAGCCTGGCGGCAGGCCACGCCGGACAACCCGGCGGGCATCTGCGGCCCCATCGGCCCGACCGAGCAGCTTCCGATCGTCGCTCGCATCGTCAACGCCATCGGGCTCTCGCTCCGCCATGCGCACTTCTGGGGCATGGACGAGTGGGTCATCGACGGCAAGACGGTTCCCGAGTCGCACCCGCTTTCCTTCGCGCGGTGCGACAAGGCGCAGTGCTTCGACCGCATCGACAAGGCGCTGCGCATGCCGTCGGCGAACCTCCATTTCCCGTCCACGGAGTCCGACGCCTATTCGCGCAGCTACGATTCCGTCCGCTGCGTGCTGATGCAGGGCGGCCAGGGCGAGATCAAGCACTGGGCCTTCAACGATCCGCTGCCCCGCAAGGGCAAATACCGCGACGCGCCGCCCACTCCGGCCGAATATCGCAAGCTCGGCACCCGCAAGGTGACGCTGCATCCGGTGACGATCACGCAGAACGCGCGCACGTCGGGCGGCGGCAACGTCGCGCTCGTGCCGACCGAGGCGATGACCGTCGGTCCGCGCGAGACGTGGAAGGCGGAGACCGTGTCGATCTGGCATCCCGGCCACCACGACAACCCCTTCGGCATCCGGCTGACCGCGCTGATGATTTCGAAGCGCATTCCCGACGCCGCCGTCCCGATGTCGCTTCTCGCCGACCATCCGAACGTCCGCTTCAGCTACCTCCGCTCCGGCATCGGCTCCGTCGCCGTCGAGATGCACTGATCCAAGCGCGTTTCATCCGTCGTGGCATGAGACAGACGGGAGATCGGCGTGCACGGGCGGTGATGCGCCCCGTCCACATGGCCGATTGCCGGGTGCGCGTCATCTTCGTTGCCTCGCCCCGAGAATTCAAGAAGCCAGAGTTCAGGAGTCAGAATTGATTGCTTGTGCATATCTTGAGAGGCGAATCTTGGTGCTATTGGACGAATCGCATGATTGTGGCAGATGAAAATCCCGCAAGGCCTTGACATTTAACTACTGGATTCTGACTTCTGGATTCTGACTTCTGTGCGCGGCGACTCTGTTGACGCGCACCCCCGATTGCCATGCGGATCGTTTTGCTCTGTCTTTCACCCCTTTTTTTTACTATCATCGTCCAGTGTCATCGGGTGAGTCGCTCAGTTGGCTAGGTCATCTGGTTTAAACCCAGGGCATCGCGAATTCGAGTTTCGCCTCACCCGCCAGCTTTGAAACCACGAGGATCTGCACGGCGGACGAAACCGCGCAGACCGTCGGGAAAATCAACACGGCCAAGCCCCGGACGGGCCAGGCCACGAAGGCGCCGCCATGAAAATCTCCACTAAAGGCCGCTACGGGCTTCGCGTCCTGCTCGACGTGGCGTTGCACGAGGACGACGGCGTCGTGTCGCTGCGCGACATCTCCCGCCGACAGGCGATCTCCCAGAAATACCTGTGGCAGGTGGTCACGCCCCTCAAGGCCGCGGGACTGCTGCGCGCCGTTCGCGGAACCCAGGGCGGATACGCGCTCGCACGCGCCCCAGCCGACATTTCGCTCCATGACATCGTCAAGATCCTCGAAGGCGCCGATTCCATCGTGGACTGCGTCGGTTCCCCGGACGCCTGCGAACGGAGCGTGGACTGCGTCGCCCGCGGCGCCTGGCTCCAGATCGAGGAGCAACTCGACAGCGCCTTGAAGGCGGTCACGTTGAAATCCCTGGTCGAGAAGCAAAGAGACTTCGAGAGCCGCTGCAGCCCCACCTACATGATCTGATGGGGCTGCCGGATTTGGCGCGGATCTTTCTTTGTCGCTTTGTCGAACCCAACACAGTCCTGGTCGTTATCGATACGAAGGGGCGCGCAGGCCCTGCGCGCCGCCCCCCGCCCGCAAGCAGAGACTGCTTGCGGGAAGAGAGTAAAACCTGCGGGAGCCTGCTCGCGAAGCATTTTATCCCAGAGTTGCCAGTGCTGACGGGCCCGGTGCCGAAGCGGTCGGTACCGACGCGGCTACGACGCGTCGCCCACTCGAATGGCCGCGCCATTCGCCTCGGGAT
>JAAZAI010000487.1 GCA_012514445.1 Lentisphaerota bacterium | reverse complement strand
CCGACCGGAACGCAAGCCGGTAGATGGAGTAGGTGGCGGAGTCCTCGACCTTCGCCAGGGACACGGCGTCGCGAAGCGCAAGGTAGTGCGCGTTCTCCGTGTAGCCGCCCACGTGGAGGTCCGCCTCGCGAACCTTGAGGACCTTCAGCATCGCCTCGAAGGCCCCGGGGTCGCGAAAAGTCTCCCAGGCTTCTCCATGGGGGTCGACGCCGTGGAAGAGCAGCCCCTTGTAGAGCCGGTTTTCGACCACGGTATCGAGATAGGCGTCCAAATCGGCCGGCGAGGTGTCGTGCAGGAAGACAAAGCGCAACCGCAACATCGGCTCCTGTCCGGACTCGCGCACGATCGCGTTGAGGTCCTCGTTGAGAGCCGTGTACGGGAAGCAGAACACCCAAGGCCGCACGCCGGTCCGCTCCTCGATGAGGTCGGCGGAATCCCAAATCTGACGTTGCAGCTCGTTCGTGTCTCCCGCTTCGAGCAACCTGACCATGTTCGCATGCGACATGGAATGGTTGGCGATCTCGTGTCCCCGCGCGAGGAGTGTCCGGGCATTCCCCCACCCCATGTAGCGCCCATGCCCCATCAAATCGGGCACGATGCTGAAAATGCCCCGGTAGCCGTAGCGCTCCAGCAGCGGCGCCGCCAGGGCATAGTGGTCCTTGGTGCCGTCGTCGAAGGTCAGGCACACCATGCCCGGCTTGGCGTCCGGATACGCCGACACGGCGAGCTCCGCCGCAGGTTGCGAAAAAACGCCACCTCCTTGCAGCAGCAACTGCGCCGCCGCCACCCGCCCCAAGACTCCGCCACGCATTCAGACTCCCTTTTTCGCCGGAGCGCCCTCCGGACCGCAATGCCCCGCCAGGTTACTTGATGTCGGCGTGATATTCCTGGAGCGAGCGTACGGCGCCCTGCGTGTCGCGGGCGGCGCGGATGCCCTGGGCCGCGGCCGTGGCGGCCGCGAGCGTCGTGAGGTACGGCACCTTGTACTTGATCGCGGCCTGGCGGATCGAGGCGTCGTCGGCGCGCGAGTCGCGGCGACCGGACGGCGTGTTGAGCACAAGCGCGACTTCGCGGTTGACGATCATGTCGATGACGTTGGGGCGCCCCTCGTTGATCTTGTGGACGACGGCACCTTCGACGCCGTGGGCGGCGAGCCAGGCAATCGTGCCCTCGGTGCCGACGATCGTGAAGCCGAGCTTCTGGAACTCGCGCACGACGTGCGCGGCGGAGTCCGGTTTCTCGGAGAGGCTGACGAGCATCCGTCCGGGCCGGGTCGGCAGCGAGGCGTCCGCGGCCTCCTGCGACTTGTAGTAGGCGAGGCCGAAGGTCGAGGCCATGCCCAGGACTTCGCCGGTGGAGCGCATCTCCGGGCCGAGGACGGGATCGACCTCGGGGAACTTGGAGAACGGGAACACCGCCTCCTTGACGCCGAAGTGCGGAATGCTCCCGTGCTTGAGCTTGAGCGAGGCGAGCGTGCCGCCGAGCATCAGCCGCGTGGCGGCCTGCGCCATCTGGATGTTGCAGACCTTCGAGACGAGCGGCACGGTACGCGAGGCGCGGGGATTGGCCTCCAGCACGTACACCTTGCCGTCCTCGATGGCGTACTGCATGTTCATGAGGCCCACGACATGCAGCTCCTGCGCGATCTTGCGCGTGTAGTCGAGGATCGTGTCGAGGTGCGCGTCGTCGATGGACACGGGCGGGATGACGCAGGCGGAGTCGCCGGAGTGGACGCCGGCCAGCTCGATGTGCTCCATCACGGCGGGGATGAAGACGTTCTTGCCGTCGGAGAGGGCGTCCGCCTCGCACTCGAGCGCGTTCTGGAGGAACCGGTCGAGCAGCAGCGGGCGCTCGGGCGTGACGCCGACGGCCTTGTCGACGTATTCGCGGAGCATCTGCTCGTCGTAGATGACCTCCATGCCGCGGCCGCCGAGGACGAAGGACGGCCGGATCATGAGCGGGTAGCCGACGCGGTTGGCGACCTTGACGGCCTCGGCGAAATCGACGGCCATGCCGGACTCGGGCATGGGAATGCCGAGGCGCTCCATGCGCATGCGGAAGAGGTCGCGGTCCTCGGCGATGTCGAT
>JAAZAI010000486.1 GCA_012514445.1 Lentisphaerota bacterium | reverse complement strand
CTCACGCAGCTCTGGACGGCGGCAGTACTGCCGCCTTCCGGCAAACCGTCGTAGCCGGGTTGGTACTCCACCACCCGTACCGCCGACGCCGGTGCCGCCGATGCCAGTACCGACGCGGCTACGACGCGTCGCCCACTCGAATGGCAGCGCCATTCGCCTCGGGATCCGCACGGCTGTGAACGCCTGCCGCCCTGCTGTCGATTGAAGGCGCAGCGCTACAACACAAACCCCGACGACATGCGCTGCGCAAGCCAATTCCGTTTTCCCTGTCACTTTCCTGACACCCACCCCAGGCGACCGCGAATGCCGCCTTGAACGGGTCGGCACGGGATGATAGAATCCATTGAAAACCGAACCGAACGCGAACGCAAGATGAAATTGATCGTCCAACGAGTCTCCCAGGCCTCCGTCGCCGTCGACGGACAATGCGTCGGCGCCGTCGGCGCCGGCTATCTGGTGCTCGTCGGATGCCGCTTCGACGACACGCCGCGCGACGCCGAGCATCTCGCCGCCAAACTGGCCGCCCTGCGCGTGTTCGAAGACGAGGCGGGCAAGATGAACCGCTCCATCCTCCAGACGGGCGGTGGCGCGCTGCTCGTCTCCCAGTTCACCCTCTACGCGGACACGCGCAAGGGCAACCGCCCGGGCTTCGAACTCGCGGGGGATCCCGCCAAGGCCAAGTCGATCTTCGAGAGATTCGTCGAAGCCGTGCGCACCGCGCTCGGCCCCGACAAGGTCGCCACCGGGGTCTTCGGCGCCGAAATGAGGGTGGCCCTCGTCAACGAAGGGCCCGTCACCCTCGAGCTGTGCAGCGACACCCAACCCTGGCACGGGCAATCCGCCGCCGCGATGCCGGCCCAATCCTGAAAACCGAGCGACATTCCGACATGGCGAACACCCCCACCGCACAGGACATCGCATTCACGCTCCGGCGCGTCGAGACGGACGACGACATCGCCACGGCGTTCCGCCTCGTGTCGGCCATCTGGCCCGTCTGCTACCGCGGCATCATCACGGACGAGCAGATCCGCTACATGCTCGGCGCAATGTACGCCCCCGAGGCGATCCGGCGGGACGCCGCGGCGGGAGCCCCCTTCTTTCTCGTCGAAACGGCGGAAAAGCCGATCGGCGTGATCTCCTACGACACCGCGCCGGATGCCCGCGGCGTGATCGTGCTCCACAAGATCTACCTGCTCCCCGAATGGTGGGGAAAGGGCGTCGGGCAGGGCCTGATGCGGCAGGTGTTCGCCGCGGCGACGGCCGCCGGCGCCACGGCCGTTGAGCTCAACGTGAACCAGAAAAACGCCCGGGCCATCAAGGCCTACCGGCGCGCCGGCTTCGTCGTCGCCCGGTCGTTCGTCGAAGACATCGGCGGGGGCTTTTCGAGAATCGACCACCGCATGCGCAAGGAGCTGACATGAAAAAGAGAATCCTGATGGCGATCGCCCTGCTGTCCCTGGCCCTCCACGCGCAGGCCGCCGACAGCTACGCGATGTTCTGGCTCACCGAGACCATCACGGGGACGACGGCCGGACCGTTCGTCAACAAGCCGGGCAACCGCGTCCGCGCCAGCGGCCGCGAATGGACGATCCTCGCCGCGCAGCCCGGCAAAATCCTCTTCTCGGATCCCGTCGCGCAAAAGTACTACGGCCCCTACGACCTCGTGCTCCAGCGCATCGTCGAACTCGGGGACGCGGCCTTCTCGTTCTCGCGCATCGAACCGTTCCAGGGCGAAGACCCCTCGGCGGACATCGCCTCGCGGACGAGCCCGGCGCCCCGCGTCCGGGAGCCCACCATCGAGCGGCCCCAGCGCTGGGAGCCGGACCGGCTGCCCGGCACGAATCCCGCCGAACACGTGAAGAAGGCCAGCGCATTTTCGCTGGACGCCCTCGTCCGGCCCGCGGCCGCGGCCGCGTGGTTCGAGCCCTTCCGCGAAGTCAAGTACGACTGGTCGGTCGGCGACTACGCGGGAAGCGGCGGCGCGAAGACGGAAACGACCCGCTACGGCGTTTCGGGGACGTGGCGCAATTTCTTCGTCGAAGGCGGCCTCGTCTCGGGCGGGGAAACGACGAGCACCCTCGTCCCGGACGGCACCCTGCTCTCCGACCTCGGCCTGTCCAACGGCTCCGGCTATGCGCTGCGGGGCGGCTACCTCCATGCGTTCGTAATCGACGGCAACTGGAACGGCAACCTCGGCGGCATCCTCTCCTACGAGAAGACG
>JAAZAI010000485.1 GCA_012514445.1 Lentisphaerota bacterium | reverse complement strand
TGCGACGGCGACTGGGCCATGGTCCTCGGGGCGCTCGATTTTCTGCGTTCCTACGACGGCGACCAACCGCTCTGCATCTATCTTCCCCTCGGCTATCCCCATCCCCCGTACTGCGTCGAGGAGCCTTGGTACAGCCTGATCGACCGGGACAAGTTGCCCCGCCGGGCACAGCACCCGACGGACTGGGACGGCAAGCCGTCCATGCTCAAGGGCATCTGCGACAACCAGCGGCTGCAAGGCTGGACCGAGAAGCAGTGGACGGAGCTGCGCGCCGTCTACTACGGCATGTGCGCCCGCCTCGACCACCAGTTCGGCCAGCTCATGCAGGCGCTCAAGGACCGGGCCTTCTACGACGAATCCGCCGTCTTCTTCTTCGCGGATCATGGCGACTTCACGGGCGACTACGGTCTCGTCGAAAAGACGCAGAACACAATGGAGGATTGCCTGACCCGCGTGCCGTTCCTCGTCAAGCCGCCTCGCGGCACACCCGTCGCCCCGCGCGTCAGCGATGCCCTCGTGGAACTCGTCGACTTCCCCGCCACGGTCTACGATCTCGTCGGCATCGATCCGGGCTACGACCACTTCGGCCGCAGCCTCCTGCCTCTGCTGTCCGGAGAAAAGAACACGCATCGTGATGCCGTCTTCTGCGAAGGGGGACGCCGACTCGGCGAAACGCAGGCGATGGAGCTGGAAAGCACCTCCGCGGGCAACGCAGGCGACGACCTCTATTCGCCCCGCATCCGCCTGCAGATCACCGATACCGGGCCCTATCACACCAAGGCGACGATGTGCCGAACCTCGACGCACAAATACGTCAAACGCCTCAACGAACCCGACGAACTGTACGACCTCGTGGCCGATCCCCTCGAAGAGGTCAACATCGCCGCCCGCCCCGAGGCCGCCGCCATCCTCGCCTCGCTCAAGGAGCGGATGCTCACCTGGTACCAGGAAACGTGCGACGTCGTCCCCCGCCAGACCGACAAGCGATAGCAAAGGGTTCAGGGTTCAGGCACACACGGACCCCCACACTTGCTCCAAATCTTACTCGTACGCGATTACGATTACGATTATGATTAAGATTAAGATTACGATTAAGAATAAGAATAAGATCAAGATCACCCCCACACTTCCACACCCCCACACTCCCACACGACCCCATGCAACCCAACATCATCCTCATCAACTGCGACGACCTCGGCTGGGGAGACCTCGGCTGCACAGGCCATCCGCTTCACCAGACGCCTAATCTCGATCGCCTCGCCGCGGAGGGAAGTCGGTTCACGCATTTCTACCAGGGCTCTTCGATCTGTTCGCCTTCGCGCGGCGCGATGCTCACGGGCTGCCATCCCTGCCGGATCGGCTTCGACGCCTTCGAAGGACGCGGCGTGCTCTTCCCCGGGCAGGGCGTCGGCCTCGATCCCGCCGAGGAGACGTTCGCCGACGTGCTGCGCCGCGCGGGCTACGCGACGCACATCGTCGGAAAATGGCATTGCGGCGACCAGCCCGAATTTCTGCCGACGAATCATGGCTTCGACAGTTACTACGGGCTGCCCTACAGCAACGACATGGGCATTCAGCGCACCGGCTCCCCCTACCCGCCCCTTCCGTTGCTCCGCGATGAGGAGGTCGTCGAAGCCCAGCCCGACCAGCGCTCGCTCGTCTTCCGCTACACCGAGGAATGCACGAAGATCATCCGCGCCGACAAGGACAGGCCCTTTCTCCTCTACCTCGCGCACATGCACGTGCATCTGCCGCACTACGTCGCGGAGAAGTTCGCCGCCGAATCGACGAACGGCCGGTACGGCGCGGCCGTCGCCGCGATCGACTGGTCGACAGGCATGATCCTCGCCGAGCTGCGCCGACAGGGAATCGACGACAACACGCTAGTGATCTTCACGAGCGACAACGGCTCGCGCTGCGACTTCGGCCCCAGCAACGGCCTTCTCCACGGCACGAAGAACTCACCCTGGGAAGGCGGGCTGCGCGTTCCCTTCCTCGCCCGCTGGCCGGGGCGCATTCCCGCCGGACGCGTCAGCGACGCGATCCTCACCGGGATGGATCTGCTCCCTACCTTCGCCACCCTTGCCGGCGTGACGCCACAGCGGGAGCGCCCCATCGACGGCGTCGACGCCTCGGCGCTCGTCCTGGGCGATTCGCCAGCCGCGCCGCTTCACGAGGCCATCCCCTTCTACCAGGGGCCACACCTCGACGCAGTCCGTCGGGATCGCTGGAAGCTGCACGTGGCGCGTCACGGCCGGGACGGCGTCCCCGGCCCAGTGCTCGAATTGTACGATCTTCTCGACGATCCCGGGGAAGACCGCAACGTGGCGCAGGATCATCCCGACGTCGTCACCCAGCTCCAGCGCGACGCGGAAGACTTCCGCCAGAAATTCGGCGATGCCGCGTTGAACCGGGCAGGAGCAGAACGCCGTCCCATCGGCCGCGTTGACCACCCCGACACCCTCACTCACTTCGATCCCACCCAGCCCTACTACCAGGCGATGTACGACCTCAACGAGGCCGGATGAAAGAAGCCCTTCCGCACGCGAGAAATGAAAGGCATGCACGAATGAATGATCAAATCAAGGCCAAGGCAATATTGTTCGACATGGACGGCGTGCTCGTGGACTCGGAGGCCATCATGTGCGAGGCCGCGATCCTCGCGCTGCGAGAGTGGAACGTCCAGGCGGCGCCAGAAGACTTCGACGATTTCATCGGCGCCGGGGAAGACGCGTACATCGGCGGCGTCGCGCGACGACATGGCGTGCCCTACACCGCCGCGATGAAGGACCGGGCCTACGCCATCTACGCCGAACGCGCGATGGCGGAGGGGATCGCCTTCCCCGGCGTCGGCGATCTCATCCGGAACCTGCGGGCGAAGGGACTGCGGATGGGCATCTGCTCGGG
The DNA here is from genome assembly GCA_012514445.1 of Lentisphaerota bacterium. GTDB lineage: Bacteria > Verrucomicrobiota > Kiritimatiellia > RFP12 > UBA3636 > JAAZAI01. The sequence continues at coordinate 4,223 of JAAZAI010000485.1, read as the reverse complement.
CGCGGACCGCGTGAAGGTGGAGGTGAACATCCGAGCTCTCGGCGTGGAGACCGCCTGCTTCGACTGCATCGTCGCCGGCGGCGAGGTGACGCGCAACAAGCCCGCGCCGGACATCTACCTGCTCGGGCTGAGCAAACTCGGCCTGGCGGCGGCGGATTGCGTCGTCGTCGAGGATTCGGTCAACGGCATCCGGGCCGGACGCGCCGCCGGAATGCTGACAATCGGCATCGCCAGCACGTTCGATCCTGGGGAGCTGAAGCGCCAGGCCCAGCCGGACATCGTCCTGTCCGACGTCCGTGAACTCGAAAAGCTCTTGCGAACCCCTGAACCCTGAACCCTTTCACGCGGCGAGGGCGCCCCGGCAACTGCGACTACCGCCGCGCCACGACGCAGAGGACGAGGGAGGCGACCATGCCGAGACCGATCACCACGGCATGGGCGACAGCGGCGGCCGTCTTGGCCGCAACGCCGGCGCGGCTATTCTTGACGGGCTCCTGGCGATGCGCCGGCGACAAATCGACCTCGCCGACGAGGCCCCCGCCATCCTCCATCAGCAGCGTCGGGCCGTGGAAGGCGCCGATCAGCGCCCCGCCGGGGTGGATGCGCGCCGACTTCATGACGGAGACCGAGGCCCGGAGCGTGCCGAAGATCTCGAGCTCGGAGCAACTCAAGCGCGAATCGAGCGCGATGTCGTTGCCGGCGGGGATGCGCACGACGCCGGAGACGTTGTTGACGATGGCGGCGTCGAACTTCGCATGCGTTCCGATCTCCATCGCCTCGGTCGCGGTGATGGACGCCAGCGGCGTGGCGTCGCCGTCGAGGAGGATGTTCTGACCCGTGACCTTGACGCCCGAGGCGAACGACGCGTCCGGCCCGATGGTCACGTTGCCGATGGTGAGGACGTCCTCGCTCCGCGGGCCGGAGACGAGAACGTCCTCCGTGTTGAGGTTGGTCCTGCACTTCGGGCAGTAGGAATGGTGCATCTTCCCGGAGATCGTATGCGAGTAGCCGCACGCATAGCAGATCACGAGTCGCTTCGCGGGCACGACGACATGCCCGCCCGCGCGCGTGGGCGGCGCGGGGGGGGCGTCGGCGGCCGCGGGAGGCGGCGCCTCGGCGGGAGGGGCTTTGTCGGCAGAGTCGTGGACGCGAGGTCTGGCGGGCGCCCGGGAGGACGCGCGCTTCATGGCCTGCACGGAATTGAAACCGTCGATGATGTTGGGGTCGCGCAGCGACATTCCCGTTGCCCAGGGAGCCGGCTAGTTGCGCTTCGAGTCTCCGGCGACGGGAGGCGTGGGCGCCGTAGGCGTCGAGGCCGAGTGCGCTTCGCCGAAACCGGCGGGGTTGACCTCGGACTTGCCGATGAACGTGACGCCGTCCTCGACGGTCAGCCGCTTGGCGCGGATGTCGCCCTGGACCTTGGCCGTGCTCTTCATCTCGATGCGGTCCTTGGCCGTGATGTTGCCCGTGATGCTGCCGGAGATGCTGATGGACTCAGCGGAGACGTTGCCCTTGACGACGGCGGTCTTGCCGAGCAGCGCCGCGCCGGTGCAGGTGAGGTCTCCGTTGAGCTTGCCGTCGAACTGCACGTGGCTCGCGCACTTGATCGAACCGGTGATTTCGATGTCTTCCGCGATGAGGGTCTTGGGGGTCTTGTCTGTTTCCATGGTCGTAGCCTTTGCTGGGGTGTGATGTGATGAGGGAGTAAATGCCGCTGTTACGGGAAGAACGACGGGTGGTCGAGGCCGGCGGTCTCGGGCAGGCCGCAGACGAGGTTCATGTTCTGCAGGGCGGAACCCGCCTGGCCTTTGACGAGGTTGTCGATGTAGGAGACGACGCGCAGGCGGTTGACGCGCGGATCGACGCTGACGACGACGTTCGCGAAGTTCGTGCCCCGGACGTGCATCGAGCCGACGTTGGCCGTCGAGGGCAGCACGCGCACGAACGGGCTGCCGCGGTAGAAGTCGCGGTACATCGCGAGAGCCTCCTCCTCCGTCGTGGGCTCCAGCAGGTCCGCGTAGAGGCAGGACATGATGCCGCGGCAGACGGGGACGACCTGCGCGGTGAACGTGACGACGACGGGCGCGCCGGCGAGCAGCGAGAGCTCGCGCTCCACTTCGCAGACGTGCTGGTGCCCGGCGAGCCGGTAGGCGTTCATCATCTCGTAGCGGTTGGGATAGTGATGGGCGGCGGCGAGCTTCTTGCCCGCGCCCGAGATGCCGGACTTGCAGTCGCAGATGATCGAGTCCAGCCGCACCGCCCGCGCGGCGGCGGCCGGCGCGAGGCCGAGGATGCAACTCACCGCAAAGCATCCGGGATTGCCCACGAGGCGGCGGTCGGACGTGATCTCGGTCCGGTGGAGCTCCGGCACGCCGTAGACGGTCATGGGAAGCAGCTCGGGATCGGCATGCGCCGGGTTCTTGCCGATGCGCCGCGCGTACTCGGCGTAGTCCTCGGCGGAATTGAAGCGGAAGTCGCCGCTGTAGTCGATGACCTTCGCGCCCTTGTCGAGCTCGGCCCTGGCCGTCTTCATGCCCACGCCGTCCGGCGTGGCGAAGAAGACGACATCCGCGGGCTCCTGCGCCGCCGGGCTGTCCGGCGGCTGCACCACGAGATCGCAGAAGCCCGCGAGGTGCGGCCAGATCTCGGAGATGGGCTGCCCCACGCTCTCGAGCGCGACGAGCGACTGGATGCGCGCCTCCGGGTGGCGGAGGAGCAGTTCGACGATGCCGATGCCGCCATACCCGCTGGCACCGATGACTTTGACCTTGATCATGTTCCTGGATTCCTGTTTCTCGTGCGCCGCCGCATGTCGGCGGCGCGGGGGTTTCTACACGTTCTGGAAACGCTGGCCGGACACGGGGATGTCCACCTTGCGCACGCCGAGCGCCTCGAGCGAGCGCTTGTGCGCCTCGCAGTACTCGGGCTCGCCATGGATGCAGAAGGCATGTTCCAGCGAAGGCCCGAGCGCCTTCGCATAGGCGACGAGGCCGGCGCTGTCGGCATGGGCGGAGAGCTCGTTGATCGTGAAGACCGTGGCGCGAAGTTCGTATTCCTCGCCGAAGATCTTCACCACGGGCTCGCGGTCGACGATCTTCCGGCCGAGGGTGTTCTCGGCCTGGAATCCCGTGATGAGGATCACGTTCATCGGATCGCCGATCGTGTTCTTGAGATGGTGGAGGATCCGCCCGCCCTCGCACATGCCCGAGGCCGAGATGATGATCATCGGCCCCCGGGCCTCGTTGAGGGCCATGGACTCCTGGACCGAGGAGGTGAAGCGCAGGCCCGGGAAGCGGAACGGATCGTCCCCCGATTCGAGCTGTTTGCGGGTGCGCTCGTTGAAGCATTCGAGGTGGTTGCGGTGGATCTCGGTGGCCTTCTTCGAGAGCGGGCTGTCGACGTAGACCGGCACGGCGCAAATGCGGTGGTGCTCGACCAGCTCGTTGAGCATCATGAGAAGCTGCTGAGTCCGGCCGACGCTGAAGGCGGGGATCACGAGCTTCGACTTGTGCTGGCAGATCAAGTCCACGTAGTCCTTGAGGCGCCCGAGGACGTTCTCCCGCGTGGGGTGGTTGCGGTCGCCGTAGGTGCTTTCGGTGATGAACACGTCCACGTTCGGGACGGCGACAGGATCGTTGAGGAACGGCGTGTCCCTTTGGCCGAGGTCGCCGCTGAAGAGCAGCCGGCGCGGCAGGCGGTCGCGCAGGTAGTCGAGCGTGCACGTGGCGGAACCGAGGATGTGACCGGCGTCGTTGAACGTCAGCTCGAGTCCGGGCACGATCGTCTGCCGCTTCCCGTACTCGACCGTGCGGAAGAGCGCGAGGGTCGCCTCGACGTCGCTCTGGTCGTAGAGCACTTCGAAGAGGTGCTTCCCCTGCCGGCCGCGACGCTTGTTGACGAACTCGACGTCCTTCTCCTGGAGGAACGCGGAGTCCCGCAGCATGACGTCCGCGAGGTCGCGCGTCGCGGGGGTGGCGTAGATGGGGCCGCGGTAGCCCTGCCGCACCAGCGCGGGCAGCCTGCCGCTGTGGTCGATGTGGGCGTGCGAGAGGATCACGGCGTCGAGATCCTTCAGGGGCAGCGGCATCGCGCGGTTGAGCTCGAAGGACTCCTTGCGCTTGCCCTGGATGAGCCCGCAGTCCAGCAGCACCTTGCGTCCGGCGTATTCGATGAGATGCATCGACCCCGTGGTCGTCTGAGCCGCTCCGAAAAATGTCAAGTCC
>JAAZAI010000484.1 GCA_012514445.1 Lentisphaerota bacterium | reverse complement strand
CCGAGGACAGCCGCCCGGCAGACCAGGCCTGGATCGTGGCGACGAGGGCTGGATCCATCACCGGGACGGTGCCGTCCGGTAGAACGCGCGATTGCACCCAGACGATCACGGCGGTGTTCGTGTCGACGGGTTCGGCGGCGGGCGGAACGAAGACGCTGGACAGGTGGCGACCCAGCATCCCGGGGCTGCCGGAAAGGGCGATGGCGGTGCCGTCCACGCCCTCGACGCCGGCTTCGTAGTCGGGGTCCGCCGACCCGCTGGCCGATGCGACGCTGCCGAGATGGCGCAAGCGCACCTGATAGCGCGCGCCGATGACGAGCGGCAGAGTGCAGGATTCGATCTGGCCGTAGACGGTGTTCTGAAAGGTGAAGCCGCGCGTGTCCCCGGAAATCGAATCGATGAACATCTCATACGCCTCGGTCCTGCCGTCGAGACCCGGATCGCCTAGCGAGAATCGCACCGGAGCCAGCCAGGCCGCCGAAGGCGGAGGCTCCCCGGCTCCGGCGGGATTCGACCCGGCGGCGATTTCCTCTGCATCGCCCCTCCCGTCGCCATCGCTGTCCTTCAGCCTCGGCTGCGTGCGGTGCAGCCGCTCCATGAGGTTCGACACGCCGTCGCCGTCCGCATCGCCATGAAGACCGTGGATGCCCGCGGCGTCCGCCGCCAGCAGCCGAGTCGCCACTTCGTAGCCGTCCGAGAGCATGTCCCCGTCGCTGTCCCAGCGAAAGGGATCGATCCGCCCGTGGAGATATTCCGCCGTGACGCCTAGCCCGTCGCGGTCGCGATCGCCGGGGTTGTCGGGGCGGGTGGGATCGAGAAAGCGGCCGTACGGGGCGTCGGGACGGTAGTAGCCGAGCTCGACGCCGTCCGCGACGCCGTCGCCATCGGTGTCCGGATTGTCGGCGGCAAGTCCATCCAATGCGGCGACCCGCAACGACAGCGGCCTGCGCAGCGCCGTCGACGGCAACCACCAGCCCGCGCCATCGCGCTGGACGCCCACGACCCCGTTGGTCGGCATGGCCGCGCCGGGGTCGAGATCGCGATACCGCCAGACCATCTCGCCGTCCGACTTGAGTTCGGCCTGCAAGGAGACCACCGAATCCGTGGCGCCGCCGACCCAGAGGTTCTCCCAGCCGACCGCGAACCGCCCGGCGCCGGGCGATGAATGCCAGATGCGGCCTCCGGCCGAAGGCTCGAGGTAGAGCTGGTCCCAGAGGACGCCGAAGAACGGCCATGCGCCCGCGGCCGGCGAGGGCAGAGGCTTCGCGTACGGCGAGGTCTGGCCCCGGCCGAATCCGAGCGTGCCGTTGACCCCGACCCAAACCCGCGACCAGCTCTGCGTCCCCCACGGGAAGGAGAACGGAAGATCGGCGGGCTGCGCATCGTCGTCCACGCCGCCCCAGGTCCACTCCGGAAAATCGTCGGCGCTCGCGCCGGACACCCAGGCGTTCGCGCCCTGCTCCACCTCGCCCCAGAGGATCGTCCCCAATCGCTCCTCGTCGTCGTTGATCCCATCCCAGTCGGCGTCGGGCCGGCTCAGGTACGCCTGCTCGGCGATGGCATCCCATGCGCGCGCCTGCGCCGGGCGCCCCTCGGCGGCGACCGCCGCCGAGGGGATCGCCGCGAGCCGGCATGCCGTGACTCCGGCCAGGATGATGTGCGCATGCGATTTCATTTGATCAGAAGCAGGCTCGGCCCCGAAGCGGTCAAGGAAAGACCGAGAAGCTCGGAGCCGTCGCCGCGCGTCTCGACGCGGAACATCTGCCAGTCGGTGGCATCGGAGGCCTCCATCGCGCTCCAGTCGGGATCGAAGCCCGCGAAAGCGGCGGGCGACCGACGCGCCGCGGAATCGGTGACATGCACCGAGCGAACGACGCCCCGTGCGGCGTCCACCGCGACCTCCATCGTCGACACGGTGCCTTCGACGGGCAGGATCGCCTGCGCCCAGACGGTCTCGCCCATGCCGCTCTTGCGGATTCCCCAACGGCCGCGGTCGAGGCCGACCAGCAGGCGGCATTCCATCCAGTCGAGTTGGCCGTTGCGGTCGATGTCGTCGCGCCCAAGGCCCACCCACAACGCGCGGTCGCGTCGACACCGCAGCGTGATCTTCAGCCGCATCATGCCGCGCCCCGGGACGATGCCGGCCCTTTCGTTCAACCCATGATCCGCGAAGGCGTCCCTTGCAGCCGGATTCCGCAATCCGGCCTTGGAGGCCTCGAGCGTCTTGAAGCTCCCGGGAAGCGTCCAGTCCGCCAACGTGGCGAGCGGCCGATACGCCGGCCCCTCCGGCAGCGGCATCGCCCAAGTCTCCCCCTGCGTCTCGGCGGCAAACGCCGATAGGGCCAGCGACAGGCAGAAGCCCGCCAGCCGAATCCGCCGGATGGTG
>JAAZAI010000058.1 GCA_012514445.1 Lentisphaerota bacterium | reverse complement strand
CGAGCAGCTCGATCAGGGTGAAGCCCCCGCGGGGCCTGGTTTCGAATCGCTTCATCAAGGTGTCTCCTATTCGCTGGTGAGGACGATGTCGTCCGACGACGTGCCGTCGCGGCCGTCGCGGCCGTCGGGGCCCAGGGACCAGAGCTTGTACGTGTCGTGCGGCGGGCTGGACTCGTAGAGAATTTCACGCTCCCAGCCGTCCTTGATGGTGAGATTCTGGTTCTTGTAGGGCACTCCGTTGTAGGAGCAGCCGATGGGCTCCGAGCGGATGATGCCGTAGCTTTCGACCGAGCCGTCGGCTTTGAGCGCGCCGTCGAGATAGGGCAGGATCTTGCGGGCGGAGTCGATGTTCTCCTGCAGGTCGAACTGGCTCATGCGCTCCTGGGAGCGCCGGACGTTGTGGACCTCCCACTGGTTGATCGTCCGGTCCTTGCTGTAGGTGTCGCTCTCGTCGCTGTTCTCGGTGTCGGGATCGTCCGCGGCGCCGCCGACGAAGATGTCCGGCGCGCGATCCGCATGGCCCTTGTAGCGGGGGACGAAGTAGGAGAGCAGGCCGAAGGTGAAGAGCCGGCCTTCGTTCTTGCTCCAGATGTCCTTGTCCTTCGAGGCGTTCTTGAGGTACTGGGCGAATTCAGGTCCGACTTCCGCCTCCAGATAGCGCTCGTTGGCGTATTCGTAGCGCACCGGCTGGCCGAGGCCGGGATAGGAGTAGACGGGCGGGTATTTGCCGTAGATCGCCCGGTACTCCTCCAGCGCGTTGGCCACCTTCTGGAGCGTGGCCTTCGTGTTCGCCTCTTCGTTCTTGGCGCCCGCGACGCCCATGAGCTTGAAGACCATGCCCGCGAGCACGATGATCACGAGCATCACGATCATCATCTCGATGAGCGTGAAGCCCTGGCCTTTGTTGAAGTTGCGTTTCATCTGGGTCCTCCTTCCGGCGAGCGGCTAGTTGCCGCTCATGCCGCTGATGATGGTCGTGAGGGGCATGAACATCGCGACGACGATGGTGCCGACGACGACCGCCAGGAACACGATCATCACCGGCTCGATGATCGACGTCATCGCGTCGACGGCGTTGTCCACCTCGTCGTCGTACGTGTTGGCGATGCGGCCGAGCATGCCGGGCAGGGCGCCCGTCTCCTCGCCGACGTCCACCATGCTCACCACCATCGCCGGGAACACCTTGGAGCGCTCCATCGGCGGCGTCATGCTCTCGCCCTCCTTGACGCTCTCGTGGATGTCCTGGTAGGCCTTCGAAATGACCGCGTTGCCCGCGGTGTCGCGCACGATGTCGAGCGCCTGCAGCACCGGCACGCCCGACTGCATGAGCGTGCCCAGCGTGCGCGTGGAGCGGCCGATCGAGGATTTGAGGATCAGCGGGCCCACGCCGGGGATGTAGAGCTTCAGGCGGTCGAGGGCCAGTCGGCCCGTCGCCGTCTTGTACCAGAGCTTGATTCCGACCACGATCACGGCGATGCCCACCACGATGGGCAGCACCGTCCCCTTGTCGGAGAACGTGCTGCTGATGTTCATCACGAACTGGGTCAGCGGCGGCATCTTCTTGCCTTCGCCGAGAAGATCCGTGAACACCTTCTCGAACTTCGGGATGACCGCGACCATCAGGAAGCCCGTGATGCCCAAGGCCACGAAAAGCACCACCGTCGGGTACGTCATCGCGCTCTTGACCTTGTTCTTGATCTTCTCCGCCTTCTCGAGGAACTCCGCCAGGCGCGTCAGCGACTGCTCCAGCACGCCGCCCGCCTCGCCCGCCTTCGCCATGTTCACGTAGAGATGGTCGAAAATCTTCGGGTACTGCGAAAGCGCCTCCGAAAACGTCGCGCCTCCCTCGACCGAGGCGCTCATGCCCGTGAGGGCCTCCTTGATCTGCGCGTTCTTCGTCTGCTTCGTCAAGATGCGCAGGCCGCGGATCAGCGGCAGGCCCGAATCCACCAGCGTCGCGAGCTGACGCGTCAGCACCATCAGATCCTTGGCCTTCACCCGGCCGCGGAGGAAGGCCGGCATCTTGATGTTGATCTCCTTGGCTCCCAAGGACTTGGACTTCGTCTTGGCCGTCCCGCCTACTGGCGTCACCGACTGCGGGAACAAATTGTGCTGGCGCAAGGCGGTGATGGCCTGGTTCTGGTCGTTCGCCTCGACCACGCCCTTCTGCTCCTTGCCCTGCGCGTCCAGCGCCACGTAGTTGAACTTCTGCATATCGTGCCTCTCCGATGTTGATGCCGCCGTTCCGGCCTGTCCGGATCCGTCGTGCCCAGCCCCACGGAAGCAGTTTCCATTCCAGAAAACTCCGCCGCTCTTCCCGTGCATTCTATCAAACGCCTCGCGACCCGACAATGAGAAATGAGTGTTTGAGGGTAATCGGTGAGCGGTCGGTCGCAGAGGGAGGCTGAAAGCATGTGTGGGAGGGGGAGAGATTAAGGCGAAGGATTAGGGTGCTTGATTGCGCGAGATATCTTTGTCGTAATCCTTGTCGTAATCTTTGTCGACCCCGCGCGAGGCGTGGGTGTGGGAGGGGACCTGCGGGCAAGAACCTGCCCGCAGGAAGAGTGGGAGCGCCTGCGGGCAAGAACCTGCCCGCAGGAAGAGTGTAAAAGCTTCGCAAGCATGCTCCCGGCAGGTTTTACCCTCTTCCCGCAGGCAGGCCCTTGCCTGCGGGGCTTGTCCCTCGGCCATCAAAACGCCACGTCGGGCGGGTCCGCTTCAGGCGCGGGGGCGGTCTCCGGCTCCGGCGGCGGCGGGGCGAGCAGCGCTTCGATGCGCTGCTGCACGGAGGGGATCTGGTCGACCTGGAGCTGCGGGTCGGCGATGAGCATGACTTCGCCGGACTTGCGGTGCTCGTACACGCGCACGATCGCGCCGTCCTCGCCGCGGCGGACGCTGCGCTCAAGAAGAATCTTCTTGCGCTCGAGCATCACGGCGAGGACGAAGATCACGGGTCCGTTTTCGACGAGGTCGTCGCCTTCGAGCAGCTTGCGCAGGAGGGATTCGGCGGTTTCGCGCGGCAGCGGCTCGGCGGCGGGGGGCTCCGGGGCGGCATAGGGACTGTTCCACAGGCTGATCCAGTCGAGCGCGCGCCGGGCGTCCCAGCAGCCGGCGCAGAAATCGAGCCGGACGTAGTCGGGGTTCTTCGCGGCCTTGCCCTCGGCCGCCTGGGCGGCGATCTTCTCGGCGAAGATCTCCTGGACGACGGGCGCGGTGAACGGGGCGACGCAGGAAAAGCAGCGTTCGCCGTCGGCGAAGGCGGCGGCGCACTGGTGGCAGGCGTGCGAGCGGGAGCGCAGATTCCATTCGGTCATGCGCCGATTCTACAAAAAAGGGAGCGCCTCGCGCAACGGCTTCTTGCCTTGCGCCGCCGAATGGGCTAAAATTGTGGGATTTACCGAGGCGGCGTCCGCCCCGGACACGGAAGACCCGCCATGTACAACCCCGTTTCGAACAAGACAGACTTCAACCGGATGGAAGAGGAGGTCCTCGCCTTCTGGAAGGAGCACGACACTTTTGCGAAGAGCCTGGAGCAGACGAAGGACCGCGACGCTTTCGTCTTCTACGACGGCCCCCCGTTCGCCACCGGCCTTCCCCACTACGGCCACCTGCTGGCCGGCACGATCAAGGACATCATCCCGCGCTACCAGACGATGCGCGGCCACTACGTCGAACGCCGCTTCGGCTGGGACTGCCACGGCCTCCCCATCGAGGCCCTCGCCCAGGAGGCCCTCGGCGTCTCCGGCGCCTACGGCATCCGCGAACACGGCGTCGCCAAGTTCAACGAGACGTGCCGCTCCATGGTCATGCGCTACGTCGGCGAATGGCGCCGCACCGTGACGCGCATGGGCCGCTGGGTCGATTTCGACCACGACTACAAGACGATGGACCGCGACTTCATGGAGACCATCTGGTGGGTCTTCCAGCAGCTCTGGAAGCAGGGGCGCGTCTACAAGTCGTACCGGATCATGCCCTATTCCTGGAAGCTCAACACCCCGCTCTCCAACTTCGAGGCCGGCAGCAACTACAAGGACGTCCAGGACCCCGCCGTCACCCTCCGCGTCAAAGTCCGCACCGGGGCACCCGCCGCCTGGGGCGACGCCTATCTGCTCATCTGGACGACGACCCCCTGGACGCTCCCCGAGAACCTCGCCATCTGCGCCGGCCCCCGCATCGCCTACGTCGCCGTGCGCGACAAGGCCCAGGGCGTCGTCTACGTCATGGCCGAAGCCCGCCTCGCCGCCGTCTACAAGAAGGCCGAAGACTACGAAGTCGTCGCCAAGATGACCGGCGCCGACCTCCTCGGCTGGACCTACGAGCCGCTCTTCCCCTTCTTTCAGGACACGCCCGACGCCTTCCGCGTGCTCAACGGCGACTTCGTGACGACCGAGGACGGCACCGGCCTCGTCCACATGGCCCCCGCCTACGGCGAGGACGACTTCCAGACCTGCCGCGCCGCCGGCATCGCCGCCGTCGTCGACCCCCTCGACGCCGACTGCAAGTTCACCTCTGCCATCCCCGACTACGTAGGCCTCTTCTGCAAGGACGCCGACAAGGCGATCATCAAACGCCTCAAGGACGAGGGCAAGCTCGTCCACCAGGCCACGATCGTCCACAGCTACCCCTTCTGCGACCGCACCGACACGCCGCTGATCTACCGCGCCATCGACGCCTGGTACGTCCGCGTCGAAGACCTCCGCGACCGCCTCGTGAAGAACAACGAGCCCGTCGGCTGGATGCCCGAATACGTCGGCGACAAGCGCTTCGCCAACTGGCTCGCCGAGGCGAAGGACTGGAACATCTCCCGCAACCGCTTCTGGGGCTCCTGCATTCCGCTGTGGATCAACGAGGCCGATCCCGCCGACGTCATCTGCGTCGGCTCCGTCTCCGAACTGGAGACGCTCGCCGGCGCGCCCGTGACCGACCTCCACAAGCACCACCTCGACGACCTCGTCATCCGCCGCGACGGCAAGACGTACCGCCGCACGCCCGAGGTCCTCGACTGCTGGTTCGAGTCCGGCTCGATGCCCTACGCCCAGCGCCACTACCCGTTCGAGAACGCCGAGGCGTTCTCGTCGCAGTTCCCGGCCGACTTCATCGCCGAGGGCCTCGACCAGACGCGCGGCTGGTTCTACACGCTGCTCGTGCTCGGCACGCTGCTCTTCGACAAGAGCCCGTACCGCCACGTCGTCGTCAACGGCCTCGTCCTGGCCGAGGACGGCAAGAAAATGTCCAAGCGCCTCAAGAACTACCCCGACCCGATGGACGTCATCACGACCACCGGGGCCGACGCGCTGCGCCTCTACATGATCAACTCCGCCGTCGTGCGCGGCGAAAATCTGCGCTTCAGCGAATCCGGCGTCAAGCAGATCCTCCGCGACCTGCTCATCCCCTGGTGGAACGCCTACAGCTTCTTCGTCACGTACGCCAACGTGGACGGCTGTCACGAGGACGAGCTGACGCGCCCCGACTCCGCCAACGAACTCGACCGCTGGATCGTCTCCTCGCTCGAAACGCTCGTCGCGGACGTCACCGACGCGATGGACCGCTACGACCTCCAGCGCGCCGTGCGCCCATTCGTCGCCTTCGTCGAGAACCTGACCAACTGGTACATCCGCCGCAGCCGCCGCCGCTTCTGGAAGTCCCAGAACGACGCGGACAAGTTGCAAGCGTACCGCACGCTGCGCTACGTGCTCGTCCAGCTTTCCAAGGTCGCCGCGCCCTTCACCCCCTTCATCGCCGAGTCGATCTACCGCAACCTGCGCGGCGCCGCGATGCCGGAGTCCGTCCATCTCTGCGAATTCCCGCGCCCCGACGCCGCCGCGCGCGACACCGCGCTCGAAGCGCAGATGGCGCTCGCCCAGACCGCGGTGAACCTCGGCCACTTCCTGCGCAAGCAGAAGGAGCTGAAGGTCCGCCAGCCGCTCGCGCGCGCCGTCGTCGTCTCGGCCCAGCCCGACATCCTCGAGGCGGTCCGGCCCATGGCTGCCGTCGTCGCGGACGAGCTCAATGTCAAGGCGGTCGAATTCGCCTCGGACGAATCGAAGTTCGTCACGCTCGCGGCGAAGGCCAACTTCAAGAGTCTCGGCCGCAAGCTCGGCAAGCGCATGAAGGCGGCCGCCGCGGCCATCGAAGGTCTCGGCCCCGAGGCGCTGCAGACGCTGCTCGCCGGCGGGAGCGTCGACCTCGACCTCGCGGACGGCGAAGGCGCCGTCGCGCTGCTGCCGGAGGACGTGCAGATCCTCCGCCAGGAGAACGAGGGCATGACCGTGGCCAACGAGGGCGCCCTGACGCTCGCGCTCGACACGCGTCTCGACGCCGCGCTCGTCGCCGAGGGCATCGCCCGCGAGCTTGTCTCGCGCATCCAGGCGATGCGCAAGGAGGCGGGCCTCGAAGTGACCGACCGGATCGCGGTTGAGGTGCACGCCGACGAAGAAGTCGTCGCCGCCGCCCGTCTCCACGCGGCCTACATCCGCGACGAGACGCTCATCGCCGCCGACGCCGCGCAGTGGGCCGCGACCTCGCTCCACGTCGCCCCCGCCGCCTCAGACTCCGTCGACCTCAACGGCCATCCCGCCCGCATCGCGCTGAGCGCCTGTCAGGGGTGAACGACTAGAATCAGCAGCAAAATGGCCCGCGTCCTCGCGGGCCATTTTGTAGGCTGGATTCCTTGGTTGGGGCTCTCTTTCTTGTCCATGATCACGGTGACTGATCCACTGAATCCATGTTCCAGAAGAAGCACGGCAGGCGGGTAACCCGGGCTGCTTACCTCGGCCTTGAATACATCGTTCGTATGCGTGATCGCAACTGTGCTAGCGGCCGCCGCCTTCACGGAGATAGGAATCGAATCGCCAGTGGCGCTGTCAACTGCGGAAATCACCACGGTGTGACAGTGTGATTCGGGGGTAGTACGACATCCCGCGACTAACATCAGCAGGACCATGGGTGTCCACGAGTATTTCATCCCTTCTATGCTGCCCCAACAGTGTTACTAAGAGTCTCGTAATTGTTTTTCCACGGAAAGCACAGAAAGCACGGAATGGCGATAGAGAATGGCGTTTTGTTGTTGCTTCTATTTCGAGGCGCTTAGTATTGAGCCTACTTCGCACAAAGGCTCT
>JAAZAI010000483.1 GCA_012514445.1 Lentisphaerota bacterium | reverse complement strand
TGCGCAAAATGCTCGAGGCGCACCTCCAGCGCAAGGATTCCGTGAGCGCGCTGGACGAGACGAACCACTTGATCCTCACGGACACGGCGGAGGGGGTTCGGCGCGTCGAGGACCTTGTGAAGCGGCTGGACAAGCCCGGCATGGCGCGCGTCATGGAGGTCATTCCGCTCGAGCACGCGGACGCCGTCGCGCTGGCGCGACAGATTGGCGCGGCGTATGCGCAGACGCAGAGCCGGGCCGAGCAGCTACTCACGCGCATTCCGGGCGCCGAGGGCCCGGCGCAGGCCGTCTCGGCCATGAGCGCGCCCACCATCGTCCCCGCGGAGCACGCCAACCGACTGATCGTCACGGGCACGGCGAAGCAGGTCGAGCAGATCCGCGAGCTCGTCCGTCAGATGGACATTTCGGCGCCCACGGGGCGCAGCGCGCTCAACGTGATCCTGCTCAGCTACCTCAAGGCGGAGGACGTCGCGAAGAACCTCACGACGCTTCTCGAGAAGTCCGCCGTTCAGACCGCCGCCGCGTCGAACAAGCGCCATCTCTCGATCGAGGCGGTGCCGGCGAACAACGCGCTGCTCGTGGACGCGGCGCCGGAGGACTTCCTCGAGGTCAAGCGGCTCGTCGAATCTCTCGACATCATGCCGCAGCAGGTGCACATCTCGGTGCTCATCGCGGAAATCGCCAGCGGCGACGCGGAGACGCTCGGCGTGGCGATCACGGCGCTCAACGCGCCGGATTCGGTGGGGGACAACGCCTTCGCCGGCGCCTCGCGCCTTCACGCGGACTCGGCTTCGGGCGACGGCATTCTCAGTTCGATTTCGCAAGGCGTCTTCGGCGAGGGGCTCACTTTCGGCATCGCGCATGGCTCGCACCTCGACGCCGCGGGCAACATCGTCGCCGACTACCCCGCGATCTTCAACCTCGACATGATCCGCCGCAACAGCAAGGTCAAGATCCTCTCCGACACGTCGCTGGGCGCGCAGAACAACCATCCCGCCGAAGTGGCGATCGTCGACAACATCGGCGTGCTCGAGTCCACCGTGAGCGGTTCGGGTGCGGATCGCGACTTCATCCAGAACATCAAGCGCATGGACGTCGGGGTCAAGGTCAACATGACGCCCTACATCATCCCGGGCGGACTGGTGAAGGTGGAGCTCGAGCCGAGCATCGAGGCGGTGACGGACACGGGCGGCTCGGACCAGTACGTGCCGACGATCTCGAAGCGGATGGTCAAGACGACGATGACGGTGCCCGACGGGCAGACGATCGTGATCGCGGGCCTCACTCGCAACGACGAGAGCGAAATCAAGAAGAAGGTGCCGCTGCTGGGCGACATTCCGCTGCTTGGCTGGCTGTTCCGCTGGAATTCGAAATCGGCGACGAAGACCAACATCCTGATCTTCGTGACGCCCACGATCATGACGGACGTGGCGGACGCCGTCGCGGTCCGCCAGGCGCTGGAGGCGAAGAGCGGCATCGTCGCCGAGTCGCTGGCCGAGGAGCTCAAGGCGCCGGCCCCCGAGAAAGAGGAACATGGAAACGAGCATTGACACGCGCTGCGTGCAGGGCGGCTGGAAGCCGAAGACGGGCGAGCCCCGCGTCCTGCCCATCGTCCAGAGCACGACGTTCAAGTACGACAGCGGCGAGCACATGGGCAAGCTCTTCGCCCTCGAAGCGAGCGGCTATTTCTACTCCCGGCTGCAGAACCCGACGTGCGACACCGTCGCCGCGAAGATCTGCGAACTGGAGGGCGGCGCGGCCGCGATGCTCACGTCCTCCGGGCAGGCGGCGAACTTCTTCGCCATCTTCAACATCGCCGGGGCGGGCGATCACATCGTGACCTCCGCCGCGCTCTACGGGGGGACGTCGAATCTCTTCACCGTGACGATGAAGCGCATGGGCATCGACTTCACGCTCGTCGATCCCGATCTGCCGGAGGTTGATCTGGCCAAGGCTTTCCGGCCGAACACCAAGGCCGTTTTCGCCGAGACGCTCTCGAACCCCTCGCTCGTCGTGCTCGACATCGAGAAGTTCGCGCGCCTCGCGCATGCGCACGGGGTGCCGCTCATCGTCGACAACACGTTCGCGACTCCGGTCAACTGCCGCCCCTTCGACTTCGGCGCGGATATCGTCACGCATTCGACGACCAAGTACATGGACGGCCACGCCGTGCAGATCGGCGGCGCGATCGTGGACAGCGGCGCCTTCGACTGGATGCGGCATGCGGCCCGATTCCCGGGGCTGTGCGCACCTGATCCGAGCTACCATGGCATCGTCTACGCCGAGCGCTTCGGCGAGGCCGGCTACATCATGAAGGCCGTCGCCCAGCTCATGCGCGACCTCGGCTCCTGCGCCGCGCCGATGAACGCCTTCCTTCTCAACTTGGGGCTCGAGTCCCTCCACCTGCGCATGGCGCGGCACTGCGCGAATGCGCAGACGATCGCCGAGCGCCTGGAGTCGCGTGCCGACGTGGCGTGGGTCAACTATCCCGGTCTCCCGAGTTCGAAGCACCACGCGCTGGCCCTCAAGTACATGCCCCGCGGCACGTGCGGGGTGATCGCGTTCGGTCTGAAGGGCGGGCGCGCCTTCACCGAGGCGTTCATGGACCGGCTGAAGCTCGTGGCGATCGTCACGCATGTCGCGGACGCCCGCACCTGCATTCTCCACCCCGCCAGCCACACGCACCGCCAGCTTTCCGAGGCGCAGCTCGCGGAGGCGGGCGTACCGGCGGATTTGATCCGGCTTTCGGTCGGCATCGAGGGCGTGGACGACATCTTCGCGGACATCGTGCAGGCGCTGGAGGCGGCGAGAACGGCATGAGCGGAACTTTGAAAATCGGCGTTCTCGGCTCGGGCTCCGGCTCGAACATGCAGTCCATCCAGGACGCGATCGAGGCCGGTTCGCTCGACGCGCGGATCGTCAGCGTCGTCTCCGACGTGCCGGACGCCGGCATCCTCCGCCGTGCCGAGCGGCACGGGCTTGACGCGGCGTATCTCGACCCCGCGCCGTTCAAGACGAAGCTCGATGGCGAGGCCGAGGCGCGCACCATCGCGCATCTGGAGCGCCGCGGCGTGGAAGTCGTGGTGCTGGCGGGCTTCATGCGCATCGTCAAGCCCGGGCTGCTCGCCCGCTTTCCCGACCGCGTGCTCAACATCCATCCGGCGCTGCTGCCGGCGTTCACGGGCATCGCCGCCTGGCGCCAGGCGCTCGACTACGGCGCGAAGGTCGCGGGCTGCACCGTGCATTTCGTGGACGCCGGTACGGACACGGGGCCGATCATCCTGCAGCGCGCCGTACCGGTGCTCGAGGACGACACGCCGGAGTCATTGCACGCCCGCATCCAGGCGCAGGAGCACGAGGCGTATCCCGAGGCCCTGCGGCTGATGGCGGCGGGGAGGCTGCGCGTCGAAGGCCGGCGCGTACGCATCCTGCCCTGATCAGCGGAACCTGCGCGCCTGGTCGTTGAGCTGGTCCGCCATCTGGGCGCGATCCTTCTTCGTCTCCTCGGCGAGGACGCCGTTGTAGGTTCGGACGATTTCCGCGGCCCGGGCGAACTGGCGCTCTTCGATGTAGGGGCGGGTCTCCGCCCGCAGCGCGTTGAGGACGTTTTCGACATGTCGTTCGCGCGACTTGCGCAGGGCTTCGCAGCGCTCGGAGATCCGCTGTCTCAAGGCGGCGTGGGCCGAGTCCTCGAGCGGGTTCAGCAGGTCGTGGTAGCGCGCGATGGCCTTGGAGTAGTCTTCGGGTTTGATGCGCAGGTGGTTCTCGATTTCCATCATGCCGATCTCCGCGGCCTGGGCCGTGCGCTGGATCGAGGCCCGGTGCTGGCAGAGGCCGATCCAGGCGATCACGCCGGTTGCGGCGAGGATGGCCGCCGCGGCAGCCGCCGCTTTGAACGCCGGGGAGGAGCAGAGAGCGCCGAGACGGCGGGCGCCGGGCGCGTGGGGCGCCACCGGTGCCGGCGGGGCTTCGGGCGCATCGGAAGCTGAAAGCGCCGAAAGGACGGATGCCACGGGCCTCGACGCATGCGTGGACGCGCTGGAGAGCGAGGCCGGAGACGCGGCAGCCGGCGCCGAGGCGGATGTCTGAACGGTGGCGAGGAAACGGGCTCGAGCCGCGTCGCGCATGGGCGAGCGTCGCAACGTGCTGCGGGTGGTGGCTGGATTGATTTCTCCCAGTTTCAGAGGACGGTTCTGTCGGAGGTTCTCGATCTCGTCGATGACGTCGCTCCAGCTGTCGTAGCGGTCCGCGGGGTTCTTGCAGAGGAGGCGTTCGAGGAAATCGCAGAAGCAGGGCGAGAGCTGGGCGTTGAGGTCGAAGGGGTCGGCGTCCTGGAGATTGACCTGCGCCTCCATCATGGCGGCGAGGTCCTGGTCGTGGAAAAGTCGGCGACCGGTGCACATGTGGTAGAGCGTGGCGCCGAGGGAGTACATGTCGGTCTGGATGAACAGCTCTTCGGAGCCCATTGCCTGTTCAGGCGAGATGTACGCCGGGGTTCCGAAGACGAAGGACTCTTCTGCCGCCATCCGCCTGGCCTGCAGGGTGAACATGCTTTTGGAGAGGCCGAAGTCGGTCACCTTCACGGAGCCGTCGGCATCGATCATGATGTTGTCGGGCTTGATGTCGCAATGGATGAGCCTCTGGCGCTCCCAGGCGTAGGCGAGGGCGCTGGCGACGCCGGCGGACACGAAGAGGCATGCGTCTTGCGGAATGTAGCCGCGATTGGCGATCCAGGAGGCGACGGTGTAGCCGTCGATGTATTCCATCACGAAGCAGAAGCGGTCGTTGCGGTAGAAGGCGTCGTAGACCTGGACGATGCCCGGGTGGTTCATGCGCGCGGCGACACGCGCCTCGGACTGGAAGCGGTCGATCTCCTCGTCGGAGGTGCATTGATCGGGGGAGAGCACTTTGATCGCGACCCAGCGGTCGAGCGAGATCTGCCGCACTTTCCAGACAGTGGCCATGCCGCCCTGGCCGATGCGCCGGGCCTGGTCGTAGCCGTCGAATCTGAGAATGTCGCCTCCGTTACCTTCCATATCCATCGCCGCCGCAGGTGGTGCAGATCACGATGCCTTGTGCGCCGCACACGAGGCAGTCCCGTTCGTTTTTGTCCTTGCCGGTGCCTTTGCAGGCTCTGCAGGCGATCGTGCCTTCCGCATGGCACTTGGAGCAGGCCTTGCGCTCGCCGCCGCCCTTGCAGGCGGAGCAGGCGACGGCGCCGGTGCCGCCGCACGTCTCGCAGGCGACTTCGCCGATGCCCTTGCAGTCCGGGCAAGGCGTGAAGCGCGAACCCGGAGCAGGCGCGATGCGGCCCTGGGTCGCGGCAGTGCGCGGCTGGGGCCTGTTTTCGATCCGTCCGTCCTTGCAGTCGCGGTTGGCGCATTTCACCACGCGGGCGCCGCCGCAATCGTCGCACCCGCAGCGGCCGTAGCCGGCGCATTCGGGGCAGGGGTCGGCGCTGTTGCGGCGGAGCAGCGCCTGCTGCTTCGCGGTGGCCGCGGCGTCCAGTTCGGATGCGATCCATGCATTGCCGTTCTTGACCCGTGCGGCGAGGAGCGAGGCCTCGGCGAAGCGCTGGCGCCCGGCGGCGATGATCGAGCGCAATTCGGAGGCGGAACGGATCTTGACGATCGACCCGGCGCCTCCGCAGCGCCGGCAGGAGATGCGGCCCGCCTTCATCGTGACGGACTTGCCGTCGAGGGCGGCGAGTTCGCGGATGTCGTCTTCGAGCCCCAGGCCGTTGCAGCGCGGGCAGACGACGCGCGCGCTGAACAGGGCGTTGCGCGCGGCGGCGATCCCGGCATGGATCTGTCGGCGTTCCTCCTCGGTCACGGCGGAAGATGGGAAGGCGGCGAAGACGGCCTTGGCGTTCGCCAGCGCCGCGAGGGCGCGCGCGGCGCCTTCGGGCGTCGCGAGGGAACCGGCGGTGGCGGAGTGCAGATCTTCGCGGACGATGCGGGCTGCGACATCGGCGGCGGCGGGCGCGCTTGAGGCCTCGGGCGCCGCGGCTTCCGCCGGGGGCGTCTCCGCCGCTGGATTTCGGGCGGAAGCGGCGGCGGTCTTCTCGAGGGGCGCACCGCAGTGTTGGCAGAAGTTCCCGCCGGAGGATTCATGCGAGCAGGCGGGGCAGACGACGAGGCTCTGGGCGATGGCCCCGCACGCAAGAAGACATGCGGCGGCCAGCGAGACGATTTTTCTGAAATCGGGGTGGCTCATGGGGGGAGAGGTTCCTCGGCGAATGTTCGACTGGCCAACATCCTATCACAAACGCGCGACGATGAAAAGCCGGTCCGATCATATCCCGACGACCGGGAAAGTCCACAACCTCTCCCCTTGACGACGAACGCCAAAAAGAGTAGTTTATTCACCAAAGAACTCATTCTATTCACCTGTGAATTCAAAAGTGACAAGCGCCGGCGTCCACAACGTTCCGGCATTGGAAAAGGCGATGCGGATCCTCGAAGCGCTGGCCGCAGGAAACGGCGGCGGGGGCTCGGCGGCGATCAGCCAGCGGCTCGGCATCAGCCAGAGCACGTGCTACCGCACGCTGCAGACGTTCGAAGCCGCCGACTGGATCCGGAAGACCGGCGACGACGGCTACGCGCTCTCGTTCGGCCTTCTGCCCATCGCCCGCGCGCTCCAGGGCGTTGACCACGTCGTCGCCCTGCTGCGCGCGCCCATGGAGCGGCTGGTCGAGGCCACCCGGCTTTCGGTTAAGCTCTCCGTTCGCCAAGGGCACGACCAGGTCACCCTCGCCCGCGTGGAGTCCCCGAGCCCCCTCGGCGTGACGAGCCCGGTCGGCGCGCGCTTCCCGGTCGTCGTCGGGGCTTCCGGCTCCAGCCTCCTGTCCGTCCTTCCGGCCGCCGATCTCGACGCCATCGTGGCGCATGCGGATCGGGCCAGGCTGTGGGGCCACGACGATGGCGCGGCACTGCGCCGCCGGATCGCGGCCTGTCTGCGCGACGGCGTTTGCGATTATCTCGGAATCCATCCGCAAGGCATCGACACCGTGTCGGCGCCGTTGTCGGCTTCTTCCGGACACTTCGCACTGACGCTCGTGGGCCTGCGCGGCGACTTCGCCGGCGCCCGGGGCGCCCAGGCGCGCCAAGCGCTGCTGAAAGTCGTTCGCGCCGCGAAAATCCTGCTTGAAGACGCGACGTGATTTTCGACGGCGCTTCCGTTCCAACCGGACGCGACACCGACTTCCTCTCTCGATATTCCGATGATCGCGTACTTGTTCTGGCGGTACGACCGCCCCCGTGGCACCGCCGCCTTCGGCCGGCCCTTCCAGGCGGGTTCGGGCGACGACGCCTGTGCCGAGGACATGGCCGACCTCTGCCAGCAGCTCCACGAGGAGCTGGGCGTCAAGGCGATGAAGCTGAAGGGCGGCGTGATGGATCCGATGGAAGAGGCGCGGGCGCTGGAGCTCTGCCGCGACCGGCTCGGCGACGACTTCGGCTTGCGCATCGACCCCAACGGCACCTGGAGCGTGGCGACCGCGGTCCGCGTGGGCCAGCGGATCGAGGCGCTCCACCCCGAATACTTCGAGGATCCCGCCTGGGGGCTCGAGGGCAACGCCGCCGTGCGCAAGGCCGTCCGCATCCCGATCGCCACGAACATGTATCCCAACAAGTTCGATGATCTCGGGCCCGCCGCATAGACGATGAGGCGCTGGTACGGCCGCACCGACCGCGCGGAAGCGCCTCCAACGACCAGAAGCACTCCATGACGAACCTTGCGCCGGATTCCTCCTTCTCTCTCGTCGGCCGTCGGGCGCTCGGTCGCGCCGTCGCG
>JAAZAI010000482.1 GCA_012514445.1 Lentisphaerota bacterium | reverse complement strand
CTCAAGGACATCGCACAGGACGCCGGGTGCACGAACGCAACGGTCTCGCTGGCTTTGCGCGGGAGCCCCCGCATATCGCCCGAGACCCGGGCGCGGGTTCGGGAAATCGCCTTGAGGCTGGACTACCGTCCTGATCCGATGCTCTCCGCGCTGGCTGCGCATCGGTGGAAGCGCCTTCCGAAATCCGGAGGTTCGACTCTCGCGGTGATCGGGGACGTCCTGGAAGGGCTCGAAGGCATGGAGGAACGCGCGGCGGCCTACGGCTACCGTCTGGAGAAATTCCGTTGCGCGGACCACCCCGATCCCGAAAGGCTGTCGCAGATCCTCTACAACCGCGGCATCGTCGGCGTGCTGGTGGGGCAGATCTTCACACCGGGATTCTCCGCTCGCTTCGACTGGTCTCGCTTCATCGCCGTGGCCTGCAGCGAAGGCATGGAGCGACCGCCGGTCAATCTCGTCATGCCGAACCATTTCCGCGCCGTGCAGGAGGCCTGGGATCGGAGTCGGGCCGCCGGCTCCCGTCGGATCGGGATGATGCTCTTCGACATTCCGGCGGCCATAGACATGCACGATCGCGAAGCCGCCTTCCTCGACCGGCAGCAGACGGTCCCCGTCCGCAGCCGTCTTCCCGTGCTGAAACTCAGGAGCTGGAGCGCGAAAGGGCAGCGGCCGAAGCAGGAGGACATTTCTCGCGCCGTTGCCGAGAGTCTCGTGAATGAATGGATGCGCGTCCACAAGCCGGACATGATCCTGGGCTTCAACAATGCGTTTTACTGGTTGCTGAAGGATGCCGGCTGGAGCATTCCGGATCAGGTCGGGTTCACGGATTTGTGGGTCAGCAAGCCTTCTGCGGGGAGCAGCGGGTTTTATCTCTTCTCAGACGAAGTGGGGCGGCGTGCCGTGGAATGGCTGGATTCGCTACTACGGATCGGCGAGCGCGGTCTTCCCGTTCACCCGGCCACGATGTCCGTCAATCTCGTCTGGCAGGACGGATCCGGAAAATGATCTCGGTTATACTTTACTTGACGCCGTCGAAGACGTAGAGCAGCGTCGCGCCGGGGGGAAGACCACGGGCATCGGCGCCGGTCTTGTCGTTGACGACGAGGGGCGATCCTGCCATCGCGGGATTCAGCGCAAGGCGTTCGATCTTTACTTGCTCGGAATCGAGATTGTGGCTGCGCGGATCTCCGACCATGCGGAAGAGCGTAACGGATTTGGCCTTCTGGATCGGCAGTTCCACGGACACCGGCGTGAAACCGTCGTCTCCGGCGAGGGGATAATTGTCGATTTTTCGCGAGAGCACGAAGACGCAGAGCCGATCCTGTTTGCGGGTGGCGTAGCAGGAGACGAGGGGCACGTCGGCCAGCGCCTTGCGGCGTTTGTGTGCCGGGAGATCGATCATCGGCACGGCACGCGTCTCGACGTTCAGCATGTCGCCGGTGGCGACGTTGTTAAAAAGTTCGAGCGTCATCCAGCACGGATGGGCCCAGCCGCCCTTTTGCAGCGAGACGTGGGAAACCCAATGCGAGCGGCCATGGTAGAAGGTGAAGAAGTTCTGGATGTCGTAGTCGTTGGCGGCGCGGGCGAGGAAGGTGTCGAGCGTGGCCGTGCCGGCGGCGAGGCTTTTCATCGTCTCCTCCTGCGCGCGCACCTGCTCGGGGGTCATGCGCGCCTGGTTGTTCAGTCCGCTGAGCGCATAACCGGGGCCCGCCTCGTAGGTGCCGATGCCGAAGTCCGCGATGCCGTCCTGGCGCATTGTGTCGCGTTTCGCCTTCATCTCCGCCGCTTCAGGAAGGGCGACATGTCCCGGATGAAGGGTCGTCATGAACAAGCTGGCGTCGGTGCCTTCAGACGGCCCTTCGCCTTCATCCCAGCCGCCGTTGTAGCCGGCGCGGGTCACCAGATGCGAGCGAGGCGACGTGGTGGCGGCTTTGAGTCCGTAATCCTGCACCCTCCAGCCACCGAGGACGAATCGGACTTTGTCGTCGAGTCCTGCGGCCTTCCAATACGGGCTCGCCTTGAGGCAGTCGATGACGTGTTCCTGGAAGATGCCGTAGACTTCGCACCGATTGTAGACCCGGCCCGTTTTCCCATCGGTCATCTCCTCGAAGACCCACGGACGGAAAAGACCGTTCCACGTTTCGTTGCTGATCTCGAAGTCGATTCTGCGGAAGGCGTCGCTCCAAGGTT
>JAAZAI010000481.1 GCA_012514445.1 Lentisphaerota bacterium | reverse complement strand
CTTCCCGAAGTTATGTGGGGTGGGCCTCGCGTGATGTTGGCGTAATAGCCCGCTCGATTTGCGAAATGGAAACAAAACCGATGCGCCGAACAACCCAAAAAGTATTTCGAATTCTGAAGGTTCAACTGGCTGGCACATTGATCTGTGCGTTTTGTGCGGGGTGCGGCACGACGGGATATCTGGCCAATCGGTCGCGCGATGCCGCCGACATCTTCACCGCTACAGTCGGCACTGGCGTCGGAACGAAAGTCCGAATAGGCCCCGTTCAGGCGGGGTTGCTGGCTGCATTCGACATGTACGGCCTTCGCGGCGGTTGTTTCGGGGAACTCAGGGGACATCAAAAGCTGTCTTTCCCTTACGATGTGCTAGTGGTTGCAATGGGTCGTGATTATACCGGTGAGATCTCGCCGCTCGACTACGTGCGCGACAAGAGGTACGATGCTCGAACTCGGCTCCCGTTCATCAGCACTGCGACTCCCCGTAAAATTTATCAGGGGGAATATTCAAGCGAATTTCCCTACGACCACGTCACCCGCGTTTCGGGGTATTGCGAGAGCTATTACACCCAAATCGAGATCGTATGCGCCCTCGGCCCGAGCATCCGCCTTGGGTTCAATCCGGGAGAGCTTCTTGACTTTCTTCTGGGTTGGACCCTGATCGACATCTACGGTGACGATCTTGAGAAACGCGCCACGCGGTAGAGCGGCTTCGGGAATTAACCTTGTCGGAGAAGGACGTCTTCGGATGCGAGCGTGTCGCGGAGCGTAACGAGCATGAAATTGCTGTCAGGCGAAACCCCGGGGTGGCTCTGACTGGATCGTCGTGCGCGCGCCGGTGGCGGGATGGGCGAAGGCGAGGGCTGCGGCGTGCAGCAGATGGTGCGGGCCGAACGGGCCGTCGAGGGGGCGGTCCGGTCCGTAGGTGGCGTCGCCGACGATCGGGTGGCCGATGGAGGCGAGCTGGCAGCGGATCTGGTGCGTCACGCCGGTGGCGATCGTCACCTCGAGCAGCGTGCGCCCTCCATCGACGCGCAGGGGCTTGTAGAAAGTCTCGGCGAACAGGGCGCGCTCGCCCTTCGGCAGCGAGGCGGAGGCCACGCAGCGCATGCGGCCTCGGAACGACGAGCAGTGCGCGAGCCAGCCCGAGACGCCGCCGGCCTTCGCCACCTCGCCGTGGACCACGGCGAGGTACGTCTTGTCGACCGTGCGCGCCGTGAACTGGCGGCGGATGGCTTCGAACGCGGCCTGCGTCCGCGCGCAGAGCACGATGCCGGAGGTGCCGGAATCGATGCGGTGGAGGAGTCCCGGCATGGCGGGATCGTCGCCCACGCCCGCCATCTCGGGGAAGCGCGCGGCGAGGGCGTTGGCCAGCGTGCCGGTTTCGCCGGGCTCGACCGGGTGGCACGGCTGGCCGCCGGGCTTGTCGATGGCGAGGACGGCGTCGTCGGCGAGGAGGATGCGCAGTTCTCCCGCCTGGGGCAGCGGCGCGCGGTCGGCGCGCTCCAGCAGCCGCGGCAGGGTCACGACTCCGCCGCGACGCGGGCGATCGGACTTGGCGGCCGGCCGGTCGTCGAGCAGGACGCCGCCTTCGGCGAAGGCCGCGTTGACCAGGGCGCGGGACGAAGTGGGGAAGCGCCCGAGGATCGCCTTGTCGAGCCGTCCCGGCCGTTCATCCGCTTCGTCGATCGTGAATGCGATGTTCTGGATCACATGCGGTTTTCCGCTACGGCTGCAGGGCGCCGTCGGCGAGGCGCAGGATGCGGTCGCAGCGCCGGGCGATGTCCTCGGAGTGGGTGACGATGACGAGCGCCGGCGGATTCTGCCCCGTCGCGCCGTTGCGGGCGATGCCGAAGAGCATGTCGAGGATCTGCGCGCCGGTGCCCGCGTCGAGGTTGCCGGTGGGTTCGTCGGCGAGGATCACGGCGGGGGCGTTCATCATCGCGCGGGCGATCGCGACGCGCTGCTGTTCGCCGCCGGAGAGTTCGCGGGGGTGGTGGTGGAGGCGCTCCCCGAGCCCCGCCATTTCGAGCAGGGCCGTGGCGCGGGCGCGCGAGGCGGCGTCCGCCGAGCCCAGCGCCATGGCGGGCAGCACGACGTTGTCGACGATGTCCATTTCGGGCAGCAGGTGGTAGGACTGGAAGACGAAGCCCACGTCGTGCGCGCGGACCTTGGCTCGGCGCGCCTCGGAAATCCGCAGCAGGTCGCTGCCGAGGATGCGCACGGCCGTCTCGTGGCCGGGGTCGGGCCGGTCGAGGCCGCCGAGGATGTGCAGGAGCGTGCTCTTGCCCGAGCCGCTCTTGCCGACGATGGCGACGTGTTCACCGGGCAGCACGTGCAGGGAGGCGCCGCGCAGGATCGAAAGCGGCTTCTTCGAGAGCACGTACGTCTTGTGGACGTCGGCGGCGAGCAGGACGGGGTCGCGGGTCATAGTCGTGTCTACTCCTCGTTGATGGCCTTGACCGGATCCATGCTCGCGGCGCGCCAGGCCGGCAGGTAGCTGGCCGCGGTGCAGAAGACGAAGACGGTCGCGACGACGGAGGCCACGTCGGCGGGCACGACGCGCCAGGGGATGCGGGCCAGCCCGTAGATTTCCTTGGGGAAGACCTCGATGCCGAAGTGGTGGAGCAGCGCGACGAGGTTCTGCAGGTTGGCCAGGACGAGGTAGCCGAGGGCGACGCCCAGGGCGATGCCGGCCACGCACTGGATCATGCCGTGGAGCACGAACGCCGCCTTGAGCTGGCCGCCCGAGAAGCCCAGCGCCTTGAGCAGGCCGATCTCGCGCGTCTTCTGGATCGTGATGACGATCAGCGTGTTCGTCACGCAGAACGCGGCGACGATCGCAATGAACGCCAGCAGGATGAACATCATCGTCTTCTCCGTGCGCAGCGCCTCGAAGAGCACGCGGTCCTCGTCGAACCACGTGTTGACGCGGTAGCCGGGGCCGAAGTCCGCGGCGAGGGCGGCGGCGATGGCGTCCTGCTCGCGCCACGCCTGTTCGGGCTCGCGGGTCTGGATCTGGATCATGCGCGCGCCGCCGTCGGCGCCGACGATGTCCCGCGCCAGGCCCAGCGAGCCGATGACGATGAAGTCGTCGTAGTCGCGCATGCCCATGTCGTAGACGCCGCCGAGGACCATCTCCTCGGGGAAGTAGAGCTCGTCCGCGGACTTCAGGTTGAGCGGGGAGTAGCAGAGGAATCCGGCGCCGACGGGAATGCCCATGCGCCGGGCGAGGTCGATGCCCAGGAGCACGCGGTTGGCTTCGATGTCGGCCGCCCCGGCGAAGAGGTGGTTGGTGACTTGCGAGAGGATCGAGCCGCGGGCGGGGTCGAGGCCGATGAACGTCGCGGTGACGGGATCGTCCTCCTCGCGGTAGCGGATCATCACGGGCGTGACGATCGTGGGCGTGGCGGCGACGACGCCGTCCACGGCGGCGATGCGGTCGGCGACGGCGTCCGCCTCGGCGAGGTAGCCGGAGTCGTGGTAGACGGTGATGTGGGGCTTGAAGCTGAGGATCTTCTCGCGCCATTCGTCGCCGAAACCGGTCATGACGGCGAGCACGATCATGAGGATGGCGACGCCGAGGGCGACGCCGAGGACGGTGATGGCGAGGATGACCGAGGCGAACGTGCGCTTGGGCTTGAGGTACTTGAGCGCGAGGAAGAGCGGGAAGGGCGTCATGGAGGAAGATCCGGGAAGGACGGTCGCAGGTGGCGGCGTTTCGAAATGGATTCTACGGCAACGCGCGGTTCGGGACAAGGGCAAAGTACCGGGAGGCGGTACCCGATTGCCCGATTGCCCCGGCTTGACAGCTTCAGGCGGTTCTGGCAACCTTGCGGGACATGAAAGAAAAGGAGTCACGCCTCGGCGCAAGCGCGCCGCATCCGATGCCTGCGGGCGATGGCGGACGCGCTGGCCTCTGGCGCGAGCGCTTCGCCGGACCGCTCGGACCCTGGATTCTGGCCGTCGCGGCCAGCGCCGCGTTCTGGTGCCATCCCTCCAGCGGACTCGCGACGCTCGTCTGCGTGGGCGTCGGCCTCCACGGCCTCTGGCGCTGGTCGCGGCTCAAGTGCGCGTGGGCGAACCCCGTCGGCGCAAGTTTCCTCGCGCTGGCGTTCGTCGTCGTGGCTTCGCTCACCTGGAGCGTCTACCCGAAGGGCACGTTCCGCGACATCGTCAAACTGTTGCCGCTCATGCTGGGCGTTCTGGGCCTGCCCGCGGTGGCCATGTCGCGCCGCCGGATCTGGATCGGGCTCCTGCTGGCCGCGGGGTTCGTGACGTCGATGCTGGTGCTGGAGACGTTCCGCCTGGTCGGCGCGCTGGGCTTGGGCCCTGCGCTGCTCGAGCAGGCGCGCTACACGCAGCCTTATCTCTACACGCATCCCAACGTCTCGAGCATGATGGCGGGGCTCTGCGTCTTCGTGTTCGGTGGACGGCTCGTCGCGGGCGTGGCGGACCGCCGCCAGGCGGCGGCGCTCGTTGCGGGCGCGACAATCTGCCTGGGCTATCTGTGGATGATGGGTTCGCGCGGTCCGCAGGCCGTGTTCGCCATGACGGCGCTCGCGGCGCCGGCCGTCCTGCTGCCCGGCTGGCGCGCCAGGGCCGCGGCCGTCCTCGCGGCCGTCCTCGTCGCGCTCGCCCTGTGGTCCGCCATGGGCGTCGTCAATCCGCGGTTCAAGGACGTCGCCACGATGCGCCGCTACAACAACCGCACGATCGTGTGGAACCACACGTCGATGCTGCTGCGCGAGTGGAGCCCCTGGGTGGGTTTCGGGTTCGGCAAGAAGGCGTTCAAGCGGGCCTACTACGAGAATCCGAATCAGCGCGCGCCCTTCACGCCCGACCGCAACCTGATCTTTCCCCACGCGCACTCCTACTGGCGGATGGTGCGCTTCGAAGGCGGGTGGCTGGGTCTGGTCGTCTGCCTTGCCGCCTGGGTGCAGCTCGCCTTCGCCTCGGCCCGCGCCATGATGCGCGCCTCGCGCCGGGCGAGAGCCCGCGGCTGGATGGCCGCGCTGCGGGCGCGCGGCCTCGGCGGCACGCTTGCGACGTGTCTCGGCTTCATCCTCCTCTACGGCGTCTGGGACTATCCCGACCACCTGATTCGCCATTCCCAATTTCTCCTGCTCGCGCTGCTCGCGGCCTGGAACGCCCTGCCCCATGAAGATTAGCGTCGTCACCACCGTCTACAACCGCCCGGAGCACCTCCGCCTCTTTCTCGCGGCGCTCCAGATCCAGACCCGTCGGCCGGACGAGATCGTCGTGTCCGACGACGGCTCCGATCCGGACGCCGCCGCCGCGGTCGAGCGCCATCTCGCGGGCTGCTCCATCCCCTCGAAGCGCATCTGGGAGCCTCACGACGGCTACCGCCTCTCCGCCGCGCGCAATCGCGCCATCCGCGCCGCCACCGGCGACTACCTCGTCTTCGCGGACTGCGACATCGCGCTGCTCCCCGACGCCCTGGCCATTCACGAACGGCGCGCTGCGCCGCGCCGGCTGCTCGCCGGCCATCGGGGCATTCTCTCCGAAGAGGCCACGCGCGAATTGATGCAGTCCGCCCCCGCGCCGACGGCGGCGGACTGGGATCGCGCCTGGGAGCGGGCGGATCTCGTGGAGGCGCAAGCCGCCCAGATCCTCCACGAACGCCAGGCCCGGTTGCGCCGCTGGCATCTCGCCCGTCCTCACAAGCCCAAGCTTCTCGGCTGCCACTTTTCGCTTTTCCGTGACGACGTCTGGCGCGTGAACGGCTTCGACGAACGCTACGTCGGCTGGGGCTACGAGGACGACGATTTCGCGCGCCGCCTCTACGCCGCGGGCGTGCGGCCCTGCAGCGTCATCGCCGAGGCGCGGGCGCTGCACCTCTGGCATCCTTCGCTCGCGCCGCAGCAGCAGGCGCGCCACCGGGACCGTCCGAATCGTCGTTACTTCCGCCGCTGGTTCGTCCCCGCGCGCTGCGCGGCGGGGCTGGAGAGCCCGTCCCGTCGCCTTGACCGATAGTGCGTAGAGCGCAGTGAGACGTTTTCGTCGTTGACTTCTTCGTCCGGGACGGGGTAGCATGAAAGACGCGTGGGAAGCTCATCGCCGGGCGCGAAGCTTGGCGTCGGCAAGAAACCAGTCCGAGACTTTGTGCTCTAAGGAGGGAGTGATGAACAGGAGTGTTTGGGTAATCGCGCTGGCCGCCGCGTTCGTGCTGGCCGGGTGTCGCCATCCGGCGCCGATGATGAAGCCGGCGTCCGCGGAGCTTTCGCTCGAACAGCGCCGGGAAATGCAGACGCGCGAGTGGGCGGCGCCCATCGACGTGGTGTTCGGCGCGACGCTCGCCGACCTGCAGGACCAGGGCTGGACGCTCGAGACGGTGGATCGCGCCGCCGGGCTCGTCCGCGCCACCACCGAGAAGCGGCTCGACGCCTTCGGGCCGGAGGACGAACGCGTCTACGACCTGGAAGCGCGCCGCCGCACCGCGAAGCGCCACGCCGACGTCGCCATGAAGTGGAGCCGTTGGAAGGAGGCCGTGATCCACATCGAGCCCTGGGGCGCCGACACGACGCGGCAGCGGATCGTCCTGAATCTGCGCGGGACGCTGCCCTCGATGTCCTACCATGAGCGGATGGAAGGACCGTGGTACGGCCGAGGACGCGATGTCATGATCAACGCGCCCGCCGTGGAGCAGACGGTCGAGATCGATTTGCCGGAGGCGTACGGGGCGGTCTTCGATCGCATCGCCCGCGGCGTCGAGCAGCGGGCCGCGAAGTCGGCGGCGGACGGCAGGTAGGCGGGATGTTCAACAGGCAAACGGGAGTGCGGACCATGAAATCAGGCTTGAAGCGGGCGGGCGGGATGTCGGTGGTCGCGGTGGCGTGTGCGCTGTGCGCGATGGCGGGATGTGCGGCGCCGGGCGGCGCGGAGGGGCATTTCCGCGGTGCAGGAGACGACACGAACGTCTACGTGTCGCCGGGCCATTCGTCGATCCGGAAGGTGGCGGTGCTGCCGTTCAAGGCGCCGACCGAGCTGATTGGCACCGCGGTTTCCGACCAGATCCTGACCGAGCTGCTGCGCACGGGCCGCTACGAGATGGTGGAGCGCAGCCAGATGGCGCAGGTGCTTGGCGAGCAGGAGCTGTCGATGGCAGGCGTCTCGGCCGGCAAGGCGGCGGAGATCGGCGCGATGCTCGGCGCGGACGGCGTGATCATCGGCACGGTCTCCGAGTACGAGAAGGTCGCGCACCGCGGCTCGACGATCCCCGTCGTGGGCATTTCGGCTCGGATGATCGATACGCAATCCGGCCGCATCGTCTGGAGTTCCGACGTGGCGGCGCGCGCGCGCAATTCGTCCGCCACGCTCTCGGCGCACAGCCGCAAGGTGGTCCACGAGTTGATCGCCGGGGTCTTCTTCAAGATGAGGACTGCCCAGTAGAGTCTGGCCTGGAGCACAGCCGCAAGATCGCCCCAGAGCTGACTCGCCCCCTCCGCTCACAGTTCCGGAACTGTGAGCGTCGACGGCTTCTGCGGGAGAGGTTCCGGGGGGGCACGTTCCCCGCTTCGACCCTCGCCTCGGATCGCGTCGTGTTGCGACTGCGTCCTCCCGCTCACAGTTCCGGAACTGTGAGCGTCGACCGGGGGCGAGAGACGAGAGTTGCACCCGAAGGCGGATGTGGTCTATACTGCGAGGTGTTTCGGGATAGTTCGCAAACCAGGAGAAGGTCATGGACGAAAACAGCTCGCGGCTGGCCCCGACGCTGTGGCGGACGTTTCGCGTGATCGCAAATGCGAAACGCCTTCGCTGCTTGAGATTCGTGCTGAAACAGCCAGACTCGACGGTCGAACAGGTCGCCCGGGCCGTCAGGATTCCCGAAGCCAAGGCCAGCCAGGCCTTGAGGGCCATCCAGTCCCGAGGACTTGTCGCATCGCATCGGCAAAGCCGCTGGCTCCGGCACTCCCCCGATCCCGATCCTTCCGTTTCCGCGGCGGATGCGTTTCTGCTCGCCATGAAATCCGCGCTTCTCGACGAGCGAATTCCCGAAGCCAAGATCGTCGAGGCCGCGACGGCCTATACCCATCCGCGACGGATCGAAATCGTCCGCGCCCTCGCTTTCGCGGGCACCGCCGAGCCGCACGCGCTTTCCGTCCAACTCGGGATCAGTCTTCCTGCCTTGCGTCGCCATCTGGGCAATCTCAGAAGGCGCGGCGTCGTCGAGAACGCGAACCGGCGCTATTCGCTCTCCAAGGCGAAAAACAAACTTGCGCACGATCTGCTGCTGATCGTTCTGATGTAGTCAAAAGGCGGTTGGCGTTTCGTCTTTCTCGGTTCGCTCACAGTTCCGGAACTGTGAGCGTGGCGGGGCGATGCTCCAAGTTCCTGAAGCGCCTTTTCGCGACCCATTGAGAACCAAGCCGGAACTCTGTCCCCAGGCCCCGGTAGGATTGGAGTAAACGGGGTCTGGGGTGTCCCCAGCCACAACTCCTCACGATGCTCCACTCACTCCTCACCGTAATCGGGCGGTCGTCGAGCGTGTTCTCCACGTTCGCGGGGCATTCGGCTTAACCCCGGCGACTGACCGCTCACCGATCACAGTCCGGGATGGAATTATGCTGGACAGAAGGCAGATTGAGAAGATATGCTCGTGTCCATGAAGAGAACCCTCTTGAAAGCGCTGGTCTCGCTGGGCGTCTCGGCCGCCGTGTTCGCCTTGCTCTTCTCCATGGCCTCCCATGGGAGCCAGGGCGTCACCCCGGGGCGCATCCTCGCCTGTTTGCGCAACGCCGCCGCCGGGCTCGTGGCGGTGTACGCACTCTGCCAGCTCGGGCAGACGCTGCTGCGCGCGCTGCGCAATCGGGTGCTCCTGCAAGCCGGCATGCCCGAGGACAAGCGGGGCGCCGTGCCCGGCCTCTGGCACATCACGTTGGTGACGTTCGTGCGCGGCGCCTGCGCCGACATGCTGCCGGGGCGCGTGGGCGAGCTGAGCTACGTGGCGATGCTCAACCGGGGCCATGGCATTCCCGTCTCCGACTGCATGACGTCGCTCTCGATCGGCCTGCTCTTCGACTTCGCGGCGCTGCTCGTCGTGCTCGTGGCGGCCGTGGCCACGATCGCGCAAGGGCTCTCCCTGCTGGGGTCGGCGATCATCCTGCTGCTCGTCTGCCTCGTGGGATGGTTCGGACTCTTCCACATCATGCCATGGTTTTCGGGTCTGCTCGCGCGGCACAGCCCGGCGTCGTGGCTGCGCTTGAAGCCCTACGCCTGGGCGGTCGCTCTTCTCGAGGACATGTCGGCCTCGGTGCGCTTCGTCGCGAAGAGCGGCTCGGTGCCGCCGGTGCTGGGCATCTCCGCGGCGATCCGCTTCGTGAAGTACTTCGGCCTCTACTGGCTCTTCATGGCCGTCACGCGCGGTTCGTGGCCTCACATGGCCTCCGCCGATGTGCCGTCCGTGCTGGTGGCGCTGATCTCGGCGGAAGGCGCGGCAAGCCTGCCGGTGCCGTCGTTCATGAGCTTCGGCTCCTACGAGGCGGGCGGCGCGCTGGCGCTCACCGCCTTGGGTTTCGGCCTCGCCGAGGCGACGACGGCGATGCTGGCGATGCACCTGATCAGCCAGACGATCGACTACGGCCTGGGCGGCATCGCGTTTCTCGCGTTCCTCTGGCTCCCGCGCGCCGGCGCCGAGGCGGCGCGGCGTCCGAGCGGCAAGGCGCTGGCGCCCGTCGCGGTCTTCGCCGCGGCCGTGGTGGCGCTGGCCGTGCTGGCGATCCGGATCCCGGAGGGCGGCGACGTCGAAGCCGCCTCGTCGGCGGAGAATGCGAAGGCGATCGGCGCCCCGGTTCCGCCGTCGGGCGGCGCGGCGGGTCCCGTCGGCTTCGAGGGCCGCGTCGTCTGGAGCAGCAACCGCCGCGGTTCGCACGACATCTATCTCGTCGAACTGCCGTCCGGGCGCGAGCGTCGGCTGACGTCCTCCGCCTTCACGGACACGTATCCGCGGTTTTCGCCGGACGGCCGGCGCGTGGCGTTCAGCCGCTCGCATCTGCCGTTCGTCTCGCAGCGCGATCCGCTCAAGTGGGATACGTGGGTGCTCGATCTCGCGACGGGGCGCGAGACGCTCGTCGCCACCAACGCCTTCACCGCCACGTGGCATCCCGACGGCGAATCGCTCGTCTACGTCCGCGACGGCGGACGCATCGTCCGGCAGAAGGCCGAGCCGGGCGCCGCGGAGGCGGTCCTCCTCGAAGCCGGCGGCGGCGACGTGCCCGAGGGCGTGATCTTCCAGACCCCCGAGGTCGGCGGCGCGGCCGCCGAGCTGGCGGTGACGCAGCGGCGGCGCGCGGAGGGGACGTGGGTGTACGGGCGCGACGGGCGCGCCCGCAAGATCGCCGGCGGCTGCGAGATCACGTGGCGGCGTGCGGACTCCGCCGCGCTGCTCTGGATGGATCATCCGGGCCGGCAGAAGAACGCCGTCTTCACGACCGCCGCCGGCTCGGGCCGACACGAGGTGCTGCTCGACGCCGAGTCGGAGCACAGCCACGAGTACTTCCCGAGGACGACGCCGGACGGCGCGTGGCTGGTCTACGGCGCGAGCACCGGCGACCACGAGCACGATCTGGCGGACTACGAGATCTTCCTGTGGCGCATCGGCGATCCCCAGGAGCGCATCGCGCGCCTCACGTGGCACACCGGCAACGACTGCTGGCCGGACCTGCATGCCGATTAGCGGCTACACGTGCGGCGTCTGCCAGCTCTGCGGCGTGTAGGCGTGCAGTTCGATGGCGTTGCCTTCGGGGTCCTTGATCCAGGACTGCCAGG
>JAAZAI010000057.1 GCA_012514445.1 Lentisphaerota bacterium | reverse complement strand
TGTACCTGGCCACGGGAGTGAACTAGCCGCCATGCGCATCAAGCCGATTCCCTTCAAAACGCTTCTCTCCGCGATCGCCGGACCCACCTTCGCCCTCGCCGCGCTGATCCTGCTCTGCGGACTCACGAACGACGTCTTCCTGAGCACGCAAAATCTGCTCAACATCATGCGCCAGGTCTCCTATAGCGGCCTCATCGCGCTGGGCATGACGTTCGTGATCGTCGGCGGCGGCATCGACCTCTCCGTGGGCTCGCTCTTCGCCCTCGCCGGCGTCTCGGCCGCGCTGGCGATGCAGTCGTTCTCCGCGCCCGTCGCGGCAATCCTCGGACTCTCGCCCGACGCGGCGGGCATCCTCGTGGGCGCGACGGTCGCGATGGCCGCGGCGCTGCTCGGCAGCGCGGTCAACGCGCTGGCGATCGTCGCGGGACGCCTCCCGCCCTTCATCGCCACGCTCGGCACGCTCTCGATCTTCCGCTCGTCGGCGCTCTTTCTCGCGGACTCCGGCACCCTCGCCGTGGACAACCCCGCGTTCGCGGCGCTCGGTGGCGCCACGGCGCTGGGCATCCCGCTTCCCGCCCTCGTGCTGGTCGTCGCGACCGCGGCGATGGACGTCGTGCTGGCCCGGACCGTGTTCGGACGCCACGTCTGCGCCGTCGGCGCGAACGCGCGCGTGGCGACGTTCGCCGGCATCCGCGCGGACCGCGTGACGTTCGCGAACTACCTGATCCCCGGCCTCTGCATCGGCGCGAGCGCGTTCCTCTTCCTCGGCCGCCTCGGCTCCATCAGCAGCTCCAACGCCGGCATGCTCTACGAACTCGACGCCATCGCCGCCGTCATCATCGGCGGCGCCTCGATGACCGGCGGCCGCGGCACGCTGCGCGGCACGCTCGCCGGCATCTTCATCCTCGGCGTCGTCTCCAACATCCTCGACCTCTGGGGCGTCTCGGTCAACCTCCAGGGCGTCGTGAAAGGCCTCGTCATCATCGTCTCCGTCCTCATCCAGCGAAAGGAAAAACGCACATGAAGCTCAGCACCCTCCCCGCCCTCGCCCTGCTCGCCGCGGCCGCCGCCCTCTCCGGCTGCGGGAAGTCCGACGCCAACGCGCCCGCTTTCAAGATCGGCATCTCGATCCCCAGCGCCGACCACGGCTGGACCGGCGGCGTCGTCTACCACGCCAACGCCGTCAAGCGCGAGATCGAAGCCGCGAACCCCGACGTCAA
Source organism: Lentisphaerota bacterium (assembly GCA_012514445.1). Taxonomy (GTDB): domain Bacteria; phylum Verrucomicrobiota; class Kiritimatiellia; order RFP12; family UBA3636; genus JAAZAI01. The sequence goes on along the minus strand of JAAZAI010000057.1, from coordinate 3,521 downwards.
AGTCCTCGTCTCGACCGCCGCGACCTCCGGCGAACAGGTCGACCGCGTCGAGAATCTCCTCGTCCAGGGCATCGACGCCCTCGTCATCCTGCCCTCGGAGCCCGCCCCCCTCACGCCGATCTGCGAAAAGGCCGTCCAGCAGGGCGTCAAGCTCGTCGTCGTGGACCGCAACCTCGCCAAGCCCGTGCAGGATCTCCTCGTGGCCGGCGACAACCCGGGCTTCGGCCGCGCCGGCGGGGAAGTCATCGCCAAGGCCCTCGGCGGCCAGGGCGCCATCGTCGTCATGGAAGGCATCCCCTGCGACGTGAACACGCAGCGCATCGAGGCCTTCAAGGCCGTCGTCGCGCAGCATCCGGGTCTGACGATCCTCGAAAGCGGCGCGGCGGAGTGGAGCACGGAGAAGGGCCTCAAGCTCATGGAAAACTTCCTCCAGAAGCACCCCGCCATCGACGCCGTGTGGACGGGCGACGACGACGTCTCCGTCGGCGCGCTCAAGGCGTACGAGGAGTCGAAGCGCACCGACGTCAAGATCCTCGTCGGCGGCGGCGGGAGCAAGGCGATCGTCAAGCGCATCCTCGACGGCGACCCGCTCGTCCAGGCGACGGTCACCTACCCGCCTGCGATGATCGCCACCGGCGCGCGGGAGGCCGTCAAGATCGTCAAGGGCGCCGTGCCCGCGTCGAAGCAGATCGTCGTCCCGGCCGAGGTCGTCACCCCCGAAAACGCCAAGGACTTCTACTACCCGGACTCCGCCTACTGATCGCTTTCGTTACCATTGGACAGCTCTCCGGCGGGGGTGCTATACTGCTTCCCGATGAGCGACACCAGCAACAGCCCGGACGGCGCCAAGCCGCAGGAAGGTCCCGACCCCCATTCGGACCCTCTGGCGGTGTCGCTGGCCATCGAGCGGGAGAAGCTCAAGCTGGAGCGCGAACGTCTCGAAATCGAGCGGGACAAGCTCGCGGCCGACCGTGAGGACTTCGAGGCGCGCATGGCCGACGCGCCCAATCCCGAAGACCTTGTCTTCGGCGTTTCCGCAATCTGCGTCGTCGCCGCCGTGTGTCTGCTTCTCGGCGGCATCATCGGCTTCTCCACTGGCATGGACATCGGCCGCGGACAGTCGCCCGAGGCGCGCAAGATCCAGGTGAGCCGGAAGTTCGTCGACATGATGATCGGCATCCGGGGCTACGACCGCCTGCCCGTTCGCGAGGACGAAACGCCGCTCTGGCAGCGCCTGCGAAACGAAAGCCAGCCAGCCAGCGTGATCGTGTTCAAATAATCAGCGGCAGCCGTCCACGACGGCCTGCAACCAGGCCGTCACGGCCGTCTTCATGGCCGGCGACAAGCTCGTCACGCCGCGGCGGCAGTCCTCGGCCTGCGCCAGCGTCTGGACGGCCTCGGCCGCGGCGCCCTCCGGGGTCTGCGGCTGGCTCCAGCGCGTCATCAGGCGCTCCCGGATCTGCGGCCACTCCGCGATGAAGCGGCTCTGCGCCGCGAACACCAGACTGGTGCGCTGCTCCCCTGCCGCCTCGACCGATGCGACGAACTTTCCGGCAAGCTGGTCGAGGCGTTTGACGCGCTCCTTCCAGATCTCGCCGAGGCGCTTCCGCGCCCCTTCGCAGCAGGCCGCCCCCCAGGGCGTCTTCGCCATCACAGGCCGGCGCGCATGGTCGTACCAGGCGCGCAGGGCCAGGATGTTGCCGAGATACGCGAGTCCGTTCTCGAGGATCCCCTCGACCCTGCCGTACTTCACCGCGTCGTAGGGGCGCGTGCGCAGCGCCGTCGTCGAGGATCCGGTCACGAGCTGATTCTCCTCGAGCACGTCGCGGCGGAGTACGCACCCTGCCGCGACGACGGTGCCGTAGGCGATCCGGCAGGGGCCGACGAGCCCTCCCTGCCCGCCCAGGAAAATGGGCTTCTGATCGAGCAGAACGCCGCGCGGCACGTCGCCCACGAGCGAGGCCGTCGCCTTGTCCTGATGCGGCGTGAAGTTGAAATGGATGTAGGAGGAGCCGACTTCCGAATGGTTGTCCGAGCCCGTCCCACCCGCCATGAGCACGTCGCAGAAGTTGATCAGGCTGCCCAGCGTGACGTAGGGCATCAGCACGGTCTGCTTCAGGCCGACCGTGTGCGCCACGCTGCTGCATTCCTCGAGCAGCGTACCGGGACGCGAATGGAAGCCGTCGCCGGCCGAAGCGCCGTCGAGCATCGTCGTGCCGTCGAGAAAGCCGCCGGAGACGACGGCGTCCTTGCCGACCTGGCAGTTGCGCAGCGTCACGGGGGATTCGGCGCCGAGCGTCGCGCCCGGTCCGATGGAGGTTTCGGCGCCACTGAGGCGGCAACCTGGGTGGATCACGGCGCCCGCGTGGATCCGCGCGGGATCGACCTCGGGGGCGATGAAGACGGAATCGGGATCGGGCAGCACGACGCCGCGTTCGATCAACAGTTTTTTCATGCGCGCGCCTGGTTGGAATCTTCGAGCGTTTCCTTCTTGATGCGGCGGAGCTTGCCCGCGCTCAGCGCCTTCTGGGTCGGGGACATCTTGTCCACGAGCAGCACGCCGTTGAGGTGGTCCACCTCGTGCTGCACGGCGCGCGCGAGCATGCCGTGGACACGCGCCTCGTAGTGCCGTCCGTCGAGCCCCATGTAGGCGACGGTGCAGGAGCGCGGGCGGGTGACCTCGGCGTAGAGATCGGGGAAGCTCAGGCAGCCCTCCTTCCGGCGGAGGGAGCCCTCCGGGTCGCTCACGACGGGGTTGAGGAGGACCAGCGGCATCTTGACTGGCGCGTTGAGCTCGACGAACTCGGCGCCCTGGCAGTCGGGCGGGACGTCGACGACGCAGATCGCCTCGGTCCGGCCCACCTGCTCGGCGGCGAGTCCGAGCCCCTGCTCGGCGTACATCGTCTCGAGCATCGAGGCGGCGAGATCCTTGATGTCCTGCGTGACGGCCTTGATCTCAACCGCCTTCTTCCGGAGCACCGGATTGCCAAATGTCGTGACCGCGTATTTCACTGTCGTCCCTTCCGCTCTTTTCGCTTGGTTTTCGGTGATTGTGGCGGATTGGCGGCGTTTTTGCAAGAAGATTGCAGTTCGCGCAGCTCGTCGCGCAAGGCGGCGGCCCGCTCGAACTCGAGCGCCTCGGCGGCCTCGAGCATCTCGCGCTGGATGTCGGCGACGGCGCGGGCGACATCGTAGTCCGCGCCGTCCTCGGCGATGATGCGCTCCTCGATCTCGCCTGCCACGCTGCGGACGGCGTCGTCCTCGTTGAGCGCGCGCTTGACGCTGTGCGGCGTGATGCCGTGCTCCTCGTTGTAGGCGATCTGGCGGCGGCGGCGGCGCTCCGTCGTCTCGATCATCGTCCGCATCGAATCGGTGATCCGGTCCGCGTAGAGGATCACGCGGCCCATCTCGTGGCGGGCTGTGCGGCCGGCCGTCTGGATGAGCGAGGTCGCGCTGCGCAGGAACCCCTCCTTGTCGGCGTCGAGCACGGCGACGAGCGCGACCTCCGGCAGGTCGAGGCC
>JAAZAI010000480.1 GCA_012514445.1 Lentisphaerota bacterium | reverse complement strand
GGGCGCGATCTCCGAGCGCGCCGTATACAGGGTTTGCGACCCTTCTGCGAATTACTTGCGTCAATCAGCCACCCAGGTTTTGTTTTATCGGATCGAGAGCAGCGTGCCTAGAGACTGCACGATCAACGTTCCCGAACCCTTCAGCAACGCGGGATAGTCCGCTTCCGTGTAGGTGCCGGCGTTCACGGCAGCGTCGTCGATGATGAACGCCTTCGTCATCAGCGTTTTGCCGTTCAGGAAAATGCGGGCGTTGGCGCCTTCGACTTCAAGCGACTTCACCGCCACGTTCTGCGTGACGCGCACCGAGGCGTAGCGCCTCAGCACCCACTGGGTCGCCGTGAAGGAGGCGTCGGTGTCCTGGCGCGGCGGCAGGTGCGTGCACATCGCCCGCGGAGGCGTATTCGTGGTATCGGCGTAGGCATTGTTGTCCACGACCACGAGCCCGGAGAGTGCCGTGTCCGCGGCGGTCTGCCAGGCGACGGTTCCGGCCGCGCTGCCCAGCGCGCCCGCGTTGGCGCCGTTGCCGTATGCCGTCGCGGCGCCGGTGAAATCCCCGATCGCGGAAGCCGCATCGGTCAGCTTCACGCGGATGCGACCGCCGGAACCGGAGCCGTAGCCCTCGTCGAGGCCGCCGCGGACGCACATCGTGCCGCCGCCGACCAGTTTCGCCGTCGTGAGGTTGATCGAACCGCCGGTGGAGGCGCCGCGACCCGAGCCGATGTAGCCGAACCCTCTCGAATAGATGGCGCCGTTGAGGGTCGTGGTGCCGTTGACATTCAGGACGATCAAGCCGCCGCCGGCGAAGCCGTTGTTGTCGCCGCGGCCGGACGAGCCGTAGCTGAGCGGATTGAGGACGCTGCCGTAGGTGACGTCGTTCGTGGCGCCTTCGCCGCCGTAGGAGGAGCCGGTGCCGGCCGCGCCGGAGGAGGGGAGATAGCCGGGGCCTGCGAGAAAGTAGCCGCGCGGTTTGCCGTTGGCCTGGTTGACGCCGCCGTTGCCGGCGTTGATCTGCGCGCCGGCGCCGACCGTCAGGTCGCCGCCGATGTTCACCGCGATCGCGCGGACGGGGGCGTTCGAAGGGCCTTCATGGATCCAGTAGCCGCCGTTGAGGACGCAGTCGCCGGCGATGGTCAGCGGCGAGGCGGGGGTGGTGTGGAAGCTTGCGCGCATGTCGGCAGGCGTGAAGGCATGCGGCTGCTCCCACCCTGCCACGACGGAGGCCGAGCCGGACAGCCAGTCGAGTTCGCGCTGCGCGTATTCCGGCGAGAAGACGACGATGTGCTCGGAAGTCGGGACGACGCCGAGGGACCAGTTCGCCGGATCGAGCGAAGACTCCGACACCGCGCCAAGGAACGCGTTCGTCGGCGCGGCGGGCAGCACGGCGTCGGTCAGCGTGATCGTCGCGTTGGTCGCGGCGCCGAGCAGGTAGCTCGCCGATGCGCCGAGCGCGAAGGTCACGGTGCGCTCGGTGGCGCTCCCCCAGTCCGGCTTCGGGGTCAGGGTGATGGTCGTGGAGGAGGCGCCGGCGGGGATCTTGGCCGGGCTCGTGGTGGAGAGCGTGTAGTGGACGCCCGCCTGGGCGGTGCCGCCGACGGCGAAGGGCACGGGCAGCTCGATGTTGGCGCAGTTGTTCTGGGCGGGACGCGAGATCACGATGCTGGCGGGCGTCGGGCTGTTCTCGGGCAGCGAGTCGGGCGCGTCGACGGAGACCTCGCCGGTCATGAAATACGTCGGCGACGGCACGGCAAAAGCCGCGCCGCTGGAGTTGGTGGCCGCCATGCGGAAGTAGTACAGCGTGTTCGAGGTGAGCGTCGCAGCATAGGAATAGGCGGTGGCGTCGGCGGCGGCGCCCAGCGAAACCCGCCCCGTCCAGTTGGCGAAGATCGCCGCCCCGTTCGCCGTGCCATAGCAGGCGAACACCTCCGCCGCGGGGGAGCCGGCGGTACCGATCGTGCCGTAGAACGTCGCGCCGGTGGCCGTGAAATTGCTCTTCACGCAGGAGCTTTCGACGAACGCCGCCACGCCGTCCAGCTCCTGGGGCACAAGGTAGATGTCCGCGCCGCCGGGATAGGTCGCGCTGGCCTCGGCGTCGAGCCGTTGAAGTAGCGGTTGTAGACCTCGGAGACGGGGCAGTTGGTGACGGTGAAGATGCCGTCGGAGCCGGGGGTGAAGTTCACGTAGTCGTAGCCGGGGTGCCAGTAGCCCTCGTTGCCGGCCGAATAGAGCAGGATGTGGCCGCCGTTGAAGTTGAGCACGCCGGTATTTGCGCCATCGTGCATTCGCGCCCAAAGCAGGTTCATGGCGAGTTTGCCCATGCGCTTCGTGTCGACGTGGACCGATGTGAGCGGGGGGTGGGTGGACTGTGCCCAGACGGTGTCGTCGAATCCCGAGAGGGCGACGTCCACGGGGACGGCATGGCCCGTGCGCAGGAGCACGTTGAGGGCGCCGACGGCCATTTCGTCGTTCAGACAGAAGACGGCGCGGGGGACGTGTCCGCGCTGGATCATCGCGAGCATCGCGGCCTCGCCGCCTTCGCGCACGTAGTTTCCGGGGATCACGTCGACGGCGGACTCCGCCACGCCGGCTTTCCGCAGCGCCAGGCGCGCGCCCCTCAGGCGCTCCTCCGTCGAGACGTCCCCCGGCATTCCCGAGATGATCGCGACATCGCCGCCGTCCGCGCGCTTGAGCAGGTGGCGCATTGCCTCTGCGGCGCCGACGACGTTGTCGACGCAGATCGAATCGCAGTCGAGCCCGTCGGCCCGGTGGTCCACCACCACGGCAGGCGGCCCGTGCCGGACCATCGCCGCGAGAATGGCGTCGTCGAACGGTCCGAGATAGATCATGCCCTGGGTCCGCGCCCGGCGGACCATGCCGGGGAAGTCCTCCGGCTTGACCATGCCGGCCGGCATGACGAGCAGGTTCGCCCCGCAGCGCCCCAGCTCGTCGTAGATGCCCGAGAGGATGGACTGGTGGTAGGGTCCGTACCCCGCCGGGTTGAGCACGTGCGAAAGCAGGCCGACGACGGGGAGGGTGGGCGCCGCGCCGTCCGCGGAGCCCATGCGGCTCACAAACGTCCCCTGTGCGGGCACCGTGTGCACGAGGCCCTCCCGCGCGAGGGCGGTCACGGCCTTGCGGACGGTGAGCCGGTTGACGTCGTGGAGCTTGGCCAGGTCGTCCAGCGACGGCAGCCTCGAACCCGGCGGAAACGTGCCGCCGGCGATCGCCTGTCGCAGGCGCTCGGCGATGCGCGCGTAGAGGTAGTCGTGACCGCCCTCCTGGCGAATCGGCTTGTCGGGGTCTTCGTTCATCGTCGCCACTTTAGCAAACGCCCCCGTCGCCGACAAGCGCAATGACGCCGCCGACAGCTTGCCGCACATGAACCGATGTGGTAGAATTGCGTTTAATTTTCGCCTCGCACGACACGCCATGACTCCTACACACATCGCCATCATCATGGACGGCAACGGCCGCTGGGCCCAGGCCCGGGGACAACCCCGCCTCCGAGGCCACGAGGCCGGCGTCGAGACCGTTCGGCGTGTCATCCGCGCGGCGCGTCGTCTTGGCGTGCGCTACCTCACGCTCTACGCCTTCAGCGTCGAAAACTGGTCGCGGCCCTCGATGGAGGTGCGCGGGCTGATGGCGCTGCTGGAGCGGTTCCTGGCGGTGAACGAGAAGGAATTCCACGAGAACAAGATCCGCCTGCGCATCCTCGGGCGCCGCACCGATCTGCCGCCGAAGGTGGACGCGCTGCTCGCCAAGGTCGAGGCGGCGACGGCGCACTACGCGGAGGCGACCCTCGTGCTCGCGCTCAGCTATGGCGGGCGGACGGAGATCGCTCACGCCGCGCAGACGCTTGCGCGCGAAGTCGCCGCCGGACGCATCGAGCCCGAGTCGATCGACGAGGCCGCCGTCGCGCGCGCCTTGTATCTGCCGGACGTCCCGGACCCCGACTTGATCATCCGGACGAGCGGC
>JAAZAI010000479.1 GCA_012514445.1 Lentisphaerota bacterium | reverse complement strand
GGCCGCGACTACGCCGATGTCTACAGCCCGGTGGGAGGCCGCGGCATCACGCCGTTCGCGGAGCAATACGATTTGATCGCGCCCACCGGCGTCTTCCGCCCGGACGAGGAGCGCGAAATCCGCGCCATGTTGCTGTTGATGGGCCATCTGTTCATGGAGGAGGATTTCATGAACTGGCGCTTCAACTCGCGCAATGCGAATTTCGAAGCCGATCGCACGGACATCGTCGGCACGGTGGGGCTCGCCTTCCGCGGCAACCCCGACGCGGACGGGATGGTTCGCCATGCCTCCGAGCTGATGGAGCGTTCGCTGAACGTCTACTGCACGCCCGGCAGCGGCAAGTGGTACGAAAACCCGGCCTGCTACTACATCCATGCCGCAAGCTGCAGGCTGAACCTGGCGTTTCACCTCTGGAACCACGGCCTGATGGACGTCGCGGCGATTCCCCGGCTGAAGGACTTCCTCTCGTGGGGCCCGCTGCTGCTGACGGCCCGCTATCCGCACGACTACGCGCTGCTGCGCGACGGCTGTTCCTTCGAGGCCTATGAGCAAGCCGAAAAAGTCCGACGCATCCCGCCCATCGGGGATCATGCGAAGGTCGGCCAGTGGGTGAGCGAATTCTACGCGCTGATGGCCAAGGCGTATCAGGCGCGTGATCCGGGTTACGCCGAATTCCTCCGCTGGGCCTATCAGGAAGGCGGCAGCGATGGCGGCCATTTCTCGAAATTCCCCCTGTTCTTCACGGCCATGGACGAGGGCGATCTCGCCCCGGCCCGCCCGCAGACGCTGGCCAGCCGCAGACTCGAGGGCTTCGGCGCCGTGTTCCGCGGAGGCTTCGGCACGCCCGACGAATTCTACCTGCTCTTCAAGCAAGGCCCCGGAGGATATCGCTACCACCGCACGGAGGGCAGTTTCCTGCTGATGGCCCATGGACGCCCGCTCGTCTGGGACGGCGGAGAGGCCGGGGAGACGTGGCGCCATAGCACGCTGTCCTTCCACGATACGCACATGCCTCTCGCGCCGGGACATGTGGAGCGCTTTCACAGCATGTCGAGCGTGGACTTCGCGCAAGGCGTCCACCCCAAGGCGTTGAGCCCCGGCGACCCCGTCTTCCTGAGCGACTCCTGCGAGCACACGCTCGTCGACGTCGCCTGGGAACGGTTCCGCGAACCGGATCCGGCGGACGTCCGTTCGGTGCTTTGGGTCAAGGACCAGTACGTGGTCGTGTTCGACGATCTTCATCTGCCTCCCGGCACGCAGACCCACTGGCACGTGCAGATGGTCGGGGATTCACAGGAGGGGTCGCTCGTGAATGGCGGCGACATGCGCCTCCATGGGCGGTTCGGCGTCGATCTGCAGCTCCTCATGCCGGATCTGCCTCCGGATGCCCGAGAGACCGTCGCCCAGGTGCCGACGCTTGAATACAATCTCCCCCCCTCCGAATGCTTCGCCATGCGGCACGTCCAGGTCTCGATGATTTCGCCAAGGCGGTTGTTCGCCGTGCTGCGTCCCCTCGCGCCCGGTGGCGTTCCCCTGGCGGCGACCGTCGTCGACGGGGTCCTCCGCATCCAGGGCGAGGGCGTCGACGACACGCTGTTCCTCTTCCGCGACCCGGCGCGCGCGGCCTGTGGCGACGTGCGCTTCGCGGGACGGTATGGCGCCGTGCTGAAGCGTCCGCGACACACCACGCTGGTGCTGCTCGACGGCGAAACAATCGCCTGCGGCGCGCATGCGCAAGAGTCAATCGGCGAAAAGAGGATATCCCAGTGAGTGGGGAGTGCGTGCATGGCGATTTCATTTGACTTGTTTTCGCGGAAAAGGGGTGCAAAACCTGGGAGCGCGTGGCTTCCGCCACGCCAAACAACCCAGTTTTAAAGCCTTCACCCCTTTTCCCACGTCGATTTCCAGTCAAATGAAATCGCCATGGGAGTGCGTGAGAGCGTGAGTGCGTGAGTTTGCTTTGTCGTAACCCTTGTCGTAATCTTTGTCGTTCGGGTTTGTGTTGTGGCGCTTCGTCTACAACCGACAACCCTATTCCACGAGACCGCCGTCCCTTCCTGATTTCTTGATTTCCTGATATAAAACCACACGCCGTATGCGGTCTGAGCTTCCAATGAAGGGTAGCTGGGATCGTCGATCCCGGTTCCCTCGCCGCCGTGTTCGAAAGTTGCGGCAGCGCGGCAACAAGGCCGAAGTGCTCGCAAACAACCACGAAGGCTGCGCCCTTCTTATCCTCGAACGGATCCGGTGGAGGGTGTAGGGCGCAATGGGGAGCGGGGTTGTGGTGAATGGGGCCGCGCCGATGAAGGCGCGGAAACGAAGGCCGTCCGCGCGGAGTGGCAAAAGGGCCACCGGCTTCAATGGGGCCGCGCCGATGAAGGCGCGGAAACCCGTCGCATAGGCGTTTGTCTTGCCCGTCGCGGCGTGCTTCAATGGGGCCGCGCCGAT
>JAAZAI010000478.1 GCA_012514445.1 Lentisphaerota bacterium | reverse complement strand
TACATCGCGGAGACGCGGCGGACGCGGAGGAGGGCAGAGGGATTGCCGCCAATGCCGCGCGCGGCAGGCGCCACGCGATCGCCGGGCGATTGTAATCTCGAAGGACATTTCAAGATTACATCGCGGAGACGCGGGGGACGCGGAGGAGGGCAGTGGGAGCAATTTGACTTGTCTTGGACTATTGATCTCGCACTTAGGGCCCGATCATGATTCCGAACGCGGAAAGCCAACCCGTCTCCGCCGATCCTCGGCGACGGGCCGATTCGTGTTGACATATCATGATATTATGATATATAGTTTGAATCTTTCAGCCCCGTTCCAGCAGGAGGATCGAAGCATCATGGAAGACCTTGTCGTCAAAGTTCAGGAGTGGTTCGCGCTGTTGGGCCTGAAGGCCTTGGCCGCGGTGGCGATCATGGGGATCGGACGGTACGCCGCCGTGGGGATCCGTTCGTTTCTTCGGAAGACCCTCGCCAGAGCCCGCATCGACCGCACGCTCGTCTCCTTCGTCTCCAGCATGGCCTACGTGGCGGTGATCGTCTTTGTGGTCGTCGCGGCGCTGGGGCAGCTCGGCGTCGAGACGGCGTCGATCATCGCGGTGCTCGGCGCCGCGGGCCTGGCCGTCGGCCTCGCGCTCCAGGGGTCGCTTTCGAACTTCGCGGCCGGCGTGCTCATCCTCGTCTTCAAGCCCTTCAAGGTGGGCGACTACATCGAGGCGGGCGGCACGGCGGGCTCCGTCGAGGAGATCGGCATCCTGACAGTGGAGTTGAGTACGCCGGACAACCGTCGCGTCATCGTGCCCAACAGCAAGGCGATGGGGGACTGCATCGTCAACTACACCGCCACAGGCACGCGCCGTCTGGATCTGGCCGTGAGAATCGGCTACGGGGAGGATCTGGCGCGCGTCCAGGGCGTGCTGCGGACGATCCTCGACGAGGAGCCCCGCGTGCTGCCCGAGCCCGCCGCGAAGATCGGCGTGCTCGAATTGGCGGACAGCGGCGTGACTGTCGCCGTGCGACCCTGGGTGAAGACCGCGGACTACTGGGACGTGCGGTTCGACATGCTCGAGAAGATCAAACAACGTTTCGACGCCGAGGGGATCGTGATTCCGTTCCCGCAGATGGACGTGCATCTGCGGCGCGACGGTTGATTGGGGCTGTGTTCGCCCGACAATGGAGATACTGACATGAAAGTTCTGATTATTGGTGGGGTTGCGGCGGGCGCGGGCGTGGCCGCCCGGTTGCGGCGGCTTGACGAAACGGCCCGGATCGTGATGTTCGAGCGCGGCGAGTTCATCTCGTACGCGAACTGCGGGCTGCCGTATCACGTGGGCGGCGTGATCCCCAACCGGGACTCGCTGATCGTGATGCCGCCGGCCAAGTTCAAGGCTTGGTTCGGCGTGGACGTCCGCGTCAAGAGCGAGGTCGTTGCCATCGATCGGGCGGCGAAGACCGTGACCGTGCGCGGCCCCTCGGGCGAGTACGCGGAGTCCTACGACAAGCTCGTGATCGCGACCGGCTCCTCGCCGATCATGCTGTCGCCGCCGGGCGCCGACGATCCGCGCGTGACGCGCCTCTGGACGATTCCCGACATGGACGGCATCCTCGCCAAGGTGAAGGCCGGCGCGAAGCGGGCCGTGGTCGTCGGCGCGGGCTTCATCGGGCTGGAGACGGCCGAGAACCTCAACGAGCGCGGGCTGGATGTGACGATCGTCGAGCTCATGGACCAGGTGCTGCCGACGTTCGATCGCGAGATGGCGACTCCGCTCGCACAGGAACTTGCCTCGGCCGGCATCGCGCTGCGTCTCGGCCGCAAGGTGGTGGCCTTCGAGCCCGCGGGAGACGCGCTCGCCGCCGTGCTCGATTCCGGCGAGAGACTGCCGGCCGATCTCGTCGTGATGAGCGTGGGCGTGAAGCCGAACGCGGAGATCGCCCAGGCGGCGGGTCTCGAGGTCGGGCCGAAGGGGCATGTGCTCGTCGACGAGCATCTGCGCACGTCCGATCCGAACATCTACGCTGCGGGCGACGTGGTCGAGGTGGCGGATCCGATCCTCGGGGGCAAGACGGCGATTCCGCTGGCGGGCCCGGCGAACAAGCAGGCGCGCATCCTCGCGGACAATCTCGTCGGTCGCGCCTCGAGCTATCGCGGGAGCCGCGGGGCGGCCGTGCTGAAGGTCGGCTCGCTTTCCGCGGCGAGCGTCGGGTGCACCGAGCGGCGCCTCAAGCAGGCGGGCGTGGCGTACGAGAAGCTCTACACGCATCCCGCCTCGAGCGCCTCCTACTATCCCGGTGGCACGCAGATCCACCTGAAGTTGCTCTTCGGCAAGGACGACGGCCGCATCCTCGGCGCACAGATCGTCGGGGGCAAGGGCGTGGACAAGCGCCTCGACGTGATCGCCACGGCGATGCAGGCCGGGCTGGCGGCGCCGCAGTTGGCGGAGCTCGAGCTTTCCTATGCGCCGCCGTTCAGCTCCGCGAAGGATCCCGTGAACTTCGCGGGCATGATCGCGGGGAGCGTCCTCGCCGGCGACACGCGGCTCGTGCATTCCGACGCCATCCCCGCCGGCGCCGTGCTGCTCGACGTGCGCGAGCCCGCGGAGGTCGAGCGCGGCATGATCCCCGGCTCGATCAACATTCCGCTGGGACAGCTCCGCCAACGCCTGGGGGAGCTCGACAAGGCGAAGCCGGTCGTCGCCACCTGCCAGGTCGGTCTGCGCGGCTATCTGGCGGAGCGCATTTTGCGGCAGAACGGCTTCGAGGCTGCGAACCTCTCCGGCGGCTACCTCACGTGGACTTATTTCAACAGCAACAACACGTTGTTCATCTGACGGAGGCGCCATGAAATCCAAAGAGCTGCTCCCGGAGGCCTTTCTGGCGCAGGTGGCTGAAACAGTGAAGATCATCGGCCATCCGCTGCGCCTGGCGATCCTCGACTACCTGGACGTCCACGGCGAGAGCGCCGTGGGCGCGATCGCCGAGGGCGTGGGCGGCGCCCAGGCCGCGGTGTCTCAGCATCTCAACACCATGCGGCGGGCGGGCATCGTGGGTGCGCGGAGAACGGGTCGCCAGGTGTACTACGGGCACCTCGCGGAAAGCGCGCGCACCTTGCTGGGCTGCATGCGGCGGACCTGCGCGGCGGCGCGGCAGTAACGATCCGCTCAGTCGTTCGCGCCGGCGAGGAGCTTGCGGAAGTAGGCGATCGTCTTGGGGAGGCCTTCGCGGAGCGTGATTTTAGGCTCCCATCCGAGCAATTCCTTGGCCAGGGCGATGTCGGGGCGGCGGCGTCTCGGATCGTCTCTGGGCAGGGGCTGGTAGACGAGTTTCCCGCGGGCCTCGGGGATCATCTCGACCGTCATCTCCGCGAGTTCCTTGATGGTGAACTCGCCGGGGTTGCCGACGTTGAGGACGGGCACGGGCATGTCGTGCCTGGCGAAGAAATCCTTGACGCGGGCATGGGGGAGCGCCATGTAGGCCTGGATGGCGTCGAGGAGGTCGTCGACGTACTGGAAGCTGCGGGACTGCGAACCATCTCCGTAGAGCGTGATGCTCTTGCCCTGGAGCGCCTGGACGATGAAGTTGCTGACGACGCGCCCGTCGTGCGGGTGCATGTGGGGCCCGTAGGTGTTGAAGATGCGGATCATGCGCACGTCGACGCCGTATTCGCGGATGTAGTCGGCGCAGAGCGTCTCGGCGGCGCGCTTGCCTTCGTCGTAGCAGCTCCGCGGGCCGATGGTGTTGACGTTGCCCCAGTAGCTCTCGGGCTGCGGATGGACGTCGGGGTCGCCGTAGACTTCGGAGGTGGAGGTGTGGAAGACGCGCGCCTTCGTCTTGAGCGCCAGCTCCAGCGTGTTCATCATGCCGAGGAAGGAGACCTTCATCGTCTCGACGGGATTGCGCTGGTAGTGGATGGGGGAGGCGGGGCAGGCGAGGTTGTAGATCTCGTCGAACTGCCCCCAGAACGGCTGCACGACGTCGTGCATCAAAAACGTGAAGCGGGGGTTTTCGAGCAGGTCGTAGATGTTCGACTTCGAGCCGGTGAAGAGGTTGTCGAGGACGGTCACCTCGGAGCCTTCGGCCAGGAGTCGCCGGGCGAGCTGCGAGCCGATGAAGCCGGCGCCGCCGGTGATGAGGCATTTCTTGGTCAAGCCATTCATAGGGGGGAGTGCGTGAGTGCGGGAGTGCGTGAGTGTGGGAGTGTGGGAGTGCGTGAGGGGAGTAGGGGCAAAAAATCTTTCGCCCTTACTTTTCGCCCCTACCACGTGTCGGTGCGGAAGGGGGAGGCGGGAAGGCCGTCGGCGTTGTAGAGATTGCATCCGGCGGGATTGTCGGACCAGGCGTAGCGGACCGCCCGCGGATTGGGCACCTCCGGGGAGGAGACGACCAGCGTGTCGCCGTCGATGCGGGCCTGCGCTGGGACGAACGTGCGGTCGGATCCGGCGATGACGCACGTCGCGACCTCGCCCTGGGCGCCTTTGCGACCCTTTGTGACGAGTCCCTTGCCGACGTCCGTGAAGAAGATGCGGATCGTGTTGCCTTCGATGGTGTAGTGCGAGTAGTATGGGCCGTTGGGGACGATGTTCCGCCCGTAGGTTTTCGCCAGGGCCCATTGGGCGAGGCGGCGACCGACGTCGCGCTTGTTCTTGGGATGGATGTCGAGTTCGTCGCCGATGTCGACGGCCGAGGCCATGCCGACGTTGGGGCAGAGGCGGGTGGAGTCGAGCTGGGCCTGGCGGACGACGGCCCAGGTGGAGTCGGGGTCGTACGCCTTCGGGGGCTGGTAGTTCGCAAGCTGGACGCAGATGAAGGGGAAGTCGCCCTGGCCCCAGGCGCGCCGCCAGTCGGCGACCATGCCGCATTGCAGGCGGAGGTAGTCCTTCGCGTTGCCGGCGTTGCTTTCGCCCTGATACCAGATGGCGCCGCGGATGGCGAAAGGAACCAGCGGGTTGAGCATTCCGTTATAAAGCGTAGTCGGATGTCCTTGACTGCTGAATGGAACCAGTTCGGCCGGAT
>JAAZAI010000477.1 GCA_012514445.1 Lentisphaerota bacterium | reverse complement strand
GAGCACGCTCATGAGCGTCTCGCGAGTCTCCAGCCCCGTCTTCGACTGCGAGCCGAAGCTGATTTTGCGCGCGATCACCAGGGATCGGAGTTCTCGCTCGGCGAGGTTGTTCTCGGCGGGGATCGCGAAAATTTTCCCGAGGTCATCGGCTTGGGGCTGCGTCACGAATGCGACAAAATCGCGATACCCCAGAAACTGACCGGGTACCTTGACCTCGTACATTTCGCTTGTCACATATGCGAGAATATGGTAGAGTGTTATGTATTCAAACAAAAACTAACATCATGCGATGACTATGACGTCCGATCAGAGGCGACCGACCATGACGCAGCGAGAGGCGCGTCTTCGCAGCGTCCTGCAACAGCAGGGCGAGGCGAGCGTGGCGTTGCTTTCCGTCGAGATGGGCGTCAGCGAAATGACGGTGCGACGTGATCTGGATCGCCTGGAGCGAACCGGATTCGTGCGGCGGACTCACGGCGGCGCGGTGCTGACGGAACGCCTTGGGTTCGCCTTTGATTTCTCATCCCGGCGCCGGGCGAACCAGAAGGCCAAACAGGCCATCGCCACCGAGGCGGCGAAGCTGGTGAAGCCGGGCTGCGCCGTCCTGCTCGACGCCGGCACGACGACGCTGCAGCTCGCGGAAATTCTCAGCGACGCCGAGAATCTCGTCGTCGTCACGCCGTCTCTGGCGGTTGCGTCGGCGCTGCAATTCTCCGAAGGCGTGAAGACGATCCTGCTGGGCGGCGTGCTTCGCCGCGGCACTCCGGATCTGACGGGCGAGGTCGCCGAGGCGGCTTTGGGGATGCTGGCGGTGGACATTGCCTTCCAGGGCGCCGACGGGATCGGGCTGGACGGCTCGCTCTACACGGGCGATCTGGGCACGGCCCGCTTGGATCAGCGCATTCGGGAGCGGGCCGCCCGCACATACGTGCTCGCAGACAGCACGAAGGTCGGGCGCACGGCGCTGGCCCGTCACGGGTCGCTTCGCGAGATGAGTGGATGGATCACGGACCGGGGCATCCAGGCGGAGCAACTGAAGGCCCTGCGCAAGCTGGGCGTTCCCATCACGATTGTCAAGGCATAGAAGAAAGGATTCTCACATGTTGCGAGCCGGAACCGCATTGATCGACATATCGCCCGAACCGGGCGCTCAGCTCGCGGGCTATCCGCATTGCCCGCGTCCGAACACGGGCGTGCACGATCCGCTCTACGCCGCCGCGTTGGTGCTCGACAACGGCACCGTCCGCAAGGCCTTCGTCACGCTCGATCTGCTGAGCATCGCGAAGGCGGCCGTGGATCGTCTGCGCGGGAAGTTCGACTTCGACATCACGGTCTCGACGTCGCACACGCACAGCGCGCCCTGGGCGTCGGAGCCTTTGGCGAGCGAGCTGGCAGAGGGGATCCGCGTGCAAGCCGACTACCTCGCCTTTCTGGAGGAGCGGATGGAGCAGGTCGTGCGCGAGGCGTCCGAAAATTGCTTCGAGGCCGAGTTCGCGACGGACGTCGGGCATTGCGGACGCGAGCAGGGCGTCGGCGGCAATCGCCGGGAGAAGAACGGTCTCCAGGATCCCTCGGTGAACGTGATGGCGGTGCGCGACGCGCGCGGCGTCGTGCGCGCGATCTTCCTCAACTACGCGCTGCATCCGACGTACCTCCACGCGGAGAACACGCTTGTCACGGCGGACTATCCCGGCTATATCCGCCGGTTTCTGAAGTTCGCCTTCCCCGAGGCGGTGTTCCTCTTTGCGCAGGGGACGTCCGGAAACCAGAGTTCGCGGTACCACCGCGTGGCCCAAGACTTCGAAGAGGCGGCGCGGGCGGGGACGACGCTCGGCGTGGAGGTCTTCCACGTCGTCAACCGCATGGCGTTCTCGAACCATCTCGACATCGCGGTGGACGCCTTCGAAATCACCGACATGCCGATGAAGCGATTCCCGCCGCTGGAGGAGGCGCTCGTGGCGGAACGCAAGGCCATCGCCGCCTTCGAGGCGGCGAAAGCGGGCCCGTACATCGCGATGCGCAACGCGGAGCTGGCGATGTTCGGCGCGCAGAACACGGTGGGGTTTGCACGTCTGGTCGCCGACGGCTACCGGAGCCCCGAACTGCCCGGCGAAGTCCAGATCATCCGCCTTGGCGACACATGCATCGTGACGTTGCAGGGCGAGGCGTTTGTGGAGATCGGGCTCGCGATCAAGGCCGCCTCGAAGGCGGCGAAGACTTTCGTGCTGGAGACGTCGAACGGCTACGCGCCGGGGTACCTCTACACGGAGCAGGCTGGGCGAGAGGGCGGCTACGAGGTGGGCACCTCGATGTTCGCCTCCGACGCCGGCAACCACGTTGTATCCATCATCAAGGAGAAGCTGTCATGTTCACATTCGAAATAGCCGATTTCGTCCCGTACCGGAACCGCGAAGTCCTCGACCGCGTTCGCAAGATCAGCGGCAAGGATCTCGAACGCCATCCCAATCCGAACTTCCGCATCACAGTCATGTCCGACCCTGGCAGCGTGTGGATTGCCGACATGGTCGCCCGGATTCAGCGCAGCGACATGCTCAACGAGCGTCTGACCATGGTGCTGCCGAATCCGTGTCCGACCGTCTACGAAGCGGTCACGAAGACGGTCAACATGCTGGGGATCAACTGTCGCAACGTCCATGTCTTCACGATGGACGAGTGGGCGGATCAGGACGGCAACATCGCGCCGACCGACTATCAAGCGGGCTTCTCGCATTCCTGCCTGAAGTACTTCTGGGGCGGGATCAACGAGAAGTTGCGGATGCCGCTCGAGCAGATCCACTACCCGACGACGAAGAACATCAAGGATTATTCCGCGATGCTCACGGAGTGCGGCCGCGGGGGCGCCGACATCGTCTACAGCGGCCCTGGCTGGGCGGGTCACATCGCCTTCATCGATCCGCTGACGCCGGAATTCGGCACGCCGAGCGTTGAAGAGTTCCTCACCATGGACGCGCGCGTCGTCACGCTCCATCCGATGACGATTCTCCAGAACTCCCTCCACGGCTGCTTCGGCTGCAGCGGCGACATCGCGAGCGTTCCGCCGCGCGCCGCGACCATCGGACCGGCCGACGTCAAGCGCGCGCGCAACCGCATGGAGACCCACGCCCTGTCGACGATGGGGACGTTCTCCTCGTGGCAGCGCATGATTTCGCGCCTGATCCTGCACGGGGAGGTGACGCCGCTTGTCCCCGCCTCGATCCTCCAGCTCATGGACACGAACGTGTTCGTAAGCGAGGAGATCGCGAAGCCGATCGAATGCTTGGAAAAGGTCGGGTATTGATGAAGCCCGAAAGCCTTCAGCAGGCGCGGCAGTCCCTGGCCATCGAGCGCGATGAGATCCAGCGCGTCCTCGACGGTCTCGACCCCGTGGCCTTCGGCCGCGCGGTCGATGTGCTGGCGCGCGTCCCGCGGATCATGACGTGCGCGAGCGGTTCATCGGGGATTGCGGCGAAGAAGTTCGCCCATTCGCTCTGCTGCATCGAGCGCGGCGCCATGTTCATGCCGCCTTGCGAGGCCGTCCACGGCGGTCTCGGCGGGCTCAAGCGCGAGGACGCCCTCGTCATGGTTTCGCGCGGCGGCAAGACCGCCGAGCTGCTGCCCGTGATCGACGTCTGCCGCAAGAAGGGCGCGACGCTCATCGCGGTGACGGAGAACCTCGCCTCGCCGCTGGCGCAGGCGGCGGACATCGTGCTGGCGCTGCGCATCGGGCGCGAGAGCGACAAGTACAACTTCATGGCCACCTCGAGCTTCGTCGCCACCATCGCGATCTTCGACGCGCTGCTCGCGGCGCTCATCGAGGAGACGGACTACACGCGCGAAATGTTCGGCCTCATCCACCCCGGCGGCGCCGTCGGCGACATGCTCAAGAAGGAGAAAGCCTGATGCTGGCAAATTATCGGATCCGGGCGCCGTTCTTTGAATTCGGCCCCAAAGCGTACCTGTACGGTGAACGCCTTCTCGACTTGGTCATGGCGATCGACCGCTGCGCCATCGAGTACGACGTGGACGTGATCGTCGACCCGCAGCCGACGGACATCCGCCTGCTCGCGCAGCACGTCAAGCGCGTGCACGTCTACGGACAGCATTGCGACTTCCTCCCGCCGGGTCGCGGCATGGGCAGCATCCTGCCCGAAGCCCTGAAGGCCGCCGGCGCGGTCGGCGTCATGCTCAACCACGCCGAACGCAAGCTGACGCTCGACGCGATCGAGAAGACGATCCGGCGCGCGGACGAGGCGGGTCTGGCTACGATCGTCTGCACGGACACGATCGCGGAGATGGAGGCCGTCGCGCGCCTCGCGCCGAACCTGATCGTCGCGGAGCCCACCGAGCTGATCGGCACGGGCAAGACGAGCTCGATGGACTACGTGCTCGAGTCGATCGCCCGGATCAAGGCGATCAACCCGGCGATCATGGTCCTGCAGGGCGCGGGCATCAGCAACGGCCGGGACGTGTACAACGTCATCCGCGCCGGCGCCGAGGCCACGGGCTCCACGAGCGGCATCCTCAAGGCGCCCGACCCCGCCTCCATGGCCCGCGAGATGATCTCCGCCGTCCGCCGCGCCTGGGACGAACGCCAGGCGGAGAACGCCCTTTGACCTCCATACACAACTCACGCACTCACGCATTCACGAACTCACAACAAAAGGAAACCCCCATGTCTGTCTACCACGGCGAAATCAAACTCCAGTCCCGCGACCGCCAGCCCTGCTTCCACAACGTCACCGAGCAGGTGAAGGCGATCGTCGAGAAATCCGGCATCAAAAACGGCATCTGCGTCGTCTACTCCCATCACACGACGTGCTCGGTCATCACGCAGGAATGCTCGCACGACCTCAACTACTGGGGCCGCGAGTACATGCAGGTCGACCTCGTGAACATCATGGAGAAGCTGGTCCCGACGTGCCGCAGCGAAGGTCAGTACCACCATCCCGGCCCGAAGCACATCGAGTTCGCGCTCTCCTGCCCGAACGAAGTCGCAGCGGGCAGCCTCAACACGGACGCCCATCTGCGCTCCTGCTTCTTCGGCCGCAGCGAGACGATCGTGCTGACGGACGGCAAGCTCTCGCTGGGCGACTTCGGCTTCATCTACTTCATCGACTGGGACCAGGTGCGCGAGCGCGGTCGCGTCTGCGAGGTCCAGATCATCGGAGAGTGAGCATGAGCAACGCGAGGCAACCCATTGATTTGAAGCGGATCGCGGGAGCCTTCGGGCTGCTCGGGTCTTTCGAGTCGGGCGCGCCCTACGGCAGCGGCCACATCAACGACACGTTCGCCTTGGTCTACGACCAGGGCGGGCGTCCGGTCCGCTACATCCTGCAGCGCGTCAACGAGAACGTGTTCAAGAACGGCGAGGCGCTCATGGAGAACATCCGGCGCGTCACCGCCCATCAACACGCCAAGCTGGCGGCCTCCGGCGCATCGGAAGCGTCGCGCCGCGCACTGTCGCTCGTGCCCGCCGCCGATGGCCGCTGCTTCCATCGCGATCCCGAGGGCGGTCTGTGGCGCGTCTACATCTTCGTCGAGCGCGCGACGGGCCACGACCGCATCGAGACGACTGCGCAGGCCGAGGCGGCCGCCAAGGCTTTCGGCGAATTCCAGAAGCTCCTCGTCGACCTGCCGGGCGGTCCGCTCCATGAGACGATTCCGCAGTTCCACGACACCGCGTCGCGCTTTCGGGCGCTGCTCCAGGCCGTCGAAGCGGACGTCTGCAACCGCGCCGCCGGCGTGAAGTCGGAGATCGACTTCGCCCTGGCCCGCCAAGCCGACGCTGACCGGCTTCTCGCCTTGCAGCGCGCCGGCGAGATTCCCACGGTCGTCACGCACAACGACACGAAGCTCAACAACGTCCTGCTCGACGATGCGACGGGAGAGGGAATCTGCGTGATCGACCTCGACACCGTGATGCCCGGGCTGGCGTTGTACGACTTCGGCGACATGGTGCGCACGGCGACCAATTCCGCCCCGGAGGACGAGCCGGACGTGACGAAGGTGCACATGCGCATGCCGATGTTCGAGGCGCTCGTGCGCGGCTATCTCGCTTCGGCGGGCGGCTTCCTCAACGCGACCGAGAAGGAGTTGCTGCCGTTCTCCGGAAAGCTGTTGACCTTCGAGTGCGCCATCCGCTTCCTGACCGACTACCTGCAAGGCGATGTCTATTTCAAGACGCGCCGTCCGGGGCAGAACCTCGACCGGTGCCGCAGCCACTTCAAACTGGTCGAATCCATCGAGGAACAGCACGAGGCGATGCTCGAGGTCGTGCGTCGCTGGTGATCGATGGATCGGGAAAACGGGGAGGCGATCTGTGGACGCATGCAAACAAACACAGAAGACCCGTCGGCGATGTTCAGACGCTCCCGCCCTGTCGCCGCGCCGCGAGGATCGCCGCGCCGATCGCCCCGGTCATGCAGGGGTCCGAGGCGAGGGTGACGGGATGCCGGAGCGCGGCCGCGAGCGCGATGTCCATGCCGGCGATGCGCGCCACGCCGCCCGTGAAGACGATCGCCCCGTCCGGCAGCCGTCCCGCCATCGCCGCGACGCGCCCCGCGATCGACTGGCAGACGCCCGCGACGATGTTCGCCGGACGCTCGCCGGCGGCGAGCAGGCCGATCATCTCCGACTCCGCGAAGACCACGCAGATGCTGCTGATCGCGGCCGGGCTGTCCGCCGTCTTCGCGGTTTCACCGAGCGCGTCGACGGGGACGCCGAGTCGCGTCGCCACGACTTCGAGGAAGCGCCCGGTGCCCGCGGCGCAGCGGTCGTTCATCGAGAAGTCGGTCACGCGCCCGTTCGCGCCGAGATGGATGAACTTGCTGTCCTGCCCGCCGATGTCCACGAGCGCCTGCGCCTCCGGATGCAGGTGATGCACGCCGGTTGCATGGCAGGTGATCTCCGTGACGGTCTCGTTCGCCCCGGCGACGGCGTAGCGCCCGTAGCCGGTGGCCACGGTGGAGGCGATTGCGTCGCGGGCCAGGCCGCGCGATGCGAGGACGTCCGCGAGCAGCGCATCGGCGCGCGCCGCCTGCTCGACGCCCTGGTCGCAGGCGCCCGTGGCGACGATGCGGCCTTCAGCGGCGTCGAGGAGCGCGATCTTGATGGCGCGGGAGCCGGCGTCGATGCCGGCGAAAAGCGTTTTGTTCATGTCGGGTTCGTGGAATGCGGTTGAATGGTGCGGCGGCTCCGGGCCGTCTCGACGAGCGCCTCGAGGCGGGTGCGGAGCGTCGGTTCGAAGGACTCGGTGCGGCCGGGGATTTCGATTTCGATGCCGGGGACGCCCAGCGCGTCCGCGACGTGCGCGATGATCGCCGCGCCTTCGTGCGCGCAATGGCTGGCCCCGGGAATGCGCGAGACGACGAGCGCCTCGGCGCCGAAGGCGCGCATGTCCGCGACGATCCGCGCGGCGCGCCCCCGAGCGGGGCCCGTCATGGGATCGGCCAGCGCCGTGCGCGCCAAGGCGTCGAGGGGATCGGGAAGCTCCGGGATCGGGTCGAGCGCGTGCGTGAAGAGGAAGTCGGTGCCGCAGAGGCGTGCGCCGACGTCTTCGAGAATCGTCATGCAGCGGAGGTCGGCGGTGGGGTTCACCCAGAAGACCTTGACGTCTGCGGTGCTTCCATAACCGGCGTCGGCGGCGACGCGGCCGTGCACTTGGGCGAGAAGGTCGGCCAGAATCGTAGCCGTGGCCTCGCGGTCGGAGCAGTAGTGGATGATGAGCATCTCGGCGATCAGCAGCTCGAGCGCGGGCAGCGGCGCGCGCCGCGCGAGGAAGACCGCGTTGCGGAGGTCGCGCAGGATCTGGCGGATCGCATTGGCGTGGCGGATGGCCTCCGCGATCAGGGCGTCCGAGGCGGGACGTCCTGCCAGCGCTGCGAAGGCGTCGCGCAGGCGGGCCATCTCGGCGCGGACGACGTCGCGCTGGCTTGCGGGGGCGAGGAGCCCGCCGGGCAGTTTGACGGTCTCCTCGCCGGGCGCGGGCGCGCGGCGGTACGGCGCCTCCCACCAGAGGATCCGGTGGCCGAGGGTTTCGACACGCTGCGCGATGGCCGAGAAGTCGTCGCAGACGGCACCGACGCTGCACGTGAGCAGATCGGGGATGGGAAAGCGGTCGCCGGAGACGAAAGCCCCGAACATGGCGCGCACAGGGCAGAAAGAGTCATCGAGGCCGTGCCGGTCTGCGGTGGCGAGGAGTCCGTCGCCGTTCTGCATGAGGCAGGGTGTCCACCATGCCCCGTCGGGGTAGAAGGCTCGGAGTTCGGGGAACGCGCTGGCGAGCACGGGCACGGTTCCGAGATCCTTCATGGTGCCGACGATCTTGCGCCCTGTGCGACGGTCTGCGGCGAGGCGGTCCTCCTCGGAGAGCAGCAGCTCCCAGAGGCGGTCGGCGGCGGGCGAGGGGTCGAAGCGGAGGCAGGCGAGGCGCGTGTCGCCGCCGGCGTCGTAGTGACGACCGAGGCATCCGGCCGCTGTTGCATGGGCGCGCCAGGCCGAGAAGGCGAGGGGACGGAGCGTCGTGGGTTCCACAGGGGCGGTACGCGGCGTCATGGCGCGAGCATCTCCCGGAAGGCCTCGGCGCGGGTTCGCAGGGCGGACATCGCGGGCGAAGGGCCGGTGTCGAGCACGAGGCAGGGCGCGCCGAGATCGCGTTTGAGGCGCGGGGCTTCGGCGTGTTGGAGGTCGCACCACGGCTGCTGGATCGCCACCCAGGCGCGGAGGCGGTGGTGGCGCGCGGCGTCGGCGAGGGCGGCGAAGTATGGCGCGTTGGGCCGATGCCAGATGGCGGGCATGCCGGGAGCCGGCGCGCAGCAGGCGGCCTCGTAGACGACCGCCATGCCGAGCTCGCCGAGCATCGCGACGACGCGGGCGTCGGCCGTGGTGCGGGTGCAGGAGACGAGTCCGATGCGGATGGCGCCGGGCGCGTCGGGGACAGGCGTTTGCGAAGCGGGTGCGGGCCGCTCGGATGGCGTGCCGGGAATCAGCGCGTCGAGAAAGGCGTCGAGCCGATCCAGCTCCGCCGCCTCTTGGCAAATCGCTGCGGGGGTCCCGGCGGTGGCGGGGAGGTTCAGCAAAATCCACGGCGTGACGAAGGCGGGGGCGGCGCGGTCGATGGCTCGGCGGAGCTGGTCGCAGCGTGTCGCAAGGACGGCGCCGGCGAACCTTGCCGCCGCCGGGCTGGCGAGCGCCTCGGCGATGCCCTGCGCGGCGGCGCAGACGCCTTGGCGGACGTCCGCGCCGGGTGGCGGCGCAAGAGGGACGGGCTCGAAGCCGCGCGCCTGGATCCGCGCGTCGGCGCGTCCTGGACCGGAAGTGGCGATCAGACGGGGCATGGGATGTCCAAACAGGGCCGTCTAGCGAGAGGCGCGGACGGTTTCGTAGAGGGCGCCGATGCGCAGGGCGAGGCGGGCGTCGTCGCTGGGCGAATAGTCGGTTTCGATTTTGAGATAGGGCAGGCCGAGACGCGCGGCCAGCTCGCGGGTGTAGGCGGACTCGACGTCGTAGGTCAGGCAGGCGTGCCAGACGAGTTCGACGATGCACTCGGCGCGGTATTCGGCGGCGAGACGCTCGAGTTTGTCGAGACGGTCGCGGTTCGGCGTGAGAACGGAGCAGGGCAGGTGGTAGTAGAACTCGGCGAGGGCGGCGAGCGGATCGGCCGCGGTTTCGTCCACCTCTTCGAGCAACGGCTTGATCCCCGTGCAGTTCTCCTGGCAGACGACGGTGGCTCGGTCGCCTTCGAGCAGATCCATGACGCGCTCGGCGCAATGCGGAATGGGGACGCCGGTGAGCAGGACGCGGACGTTGGCCGGGTCGGGGCGTTCGGCGGTGTGGCGCGACGGCAGCTCGGAGAGGATGCTCTCGTAGGCGGCGAGATCGTCGGGCAGGCAGGCGAAGAGGCTCTTGAGGTCGAGCAGTTCGCGTCCGGAAAGCGGAGGCGCGTCGTCGCGCAGGGTCTGGGCGAGGGCGAGGCGGAGGCGTCGCTCGCGGTTCATCAGGCGGATGGCGTCGCGGAGCGCGTCGTCCGTGATCGTGACGGAGAACCGGGCTTCGAGCACCGCGCGCAGCTTGCGCAACTCCTGCGTCCAGCGGACGAGGGCGTCGGGGTCGCGCGCCTTCTGGGGGAGTTCGAGCACGTGCATCGGGTGGCGCTCGGCCAGGCGCTCGAACATCTTCTTCTTGCCGTCGCAGGTCGTTTCGGCGACGACGAGCGAGGCCATTTCGAGAAACGGGTTGGCCTGGTTGACGCTATAGCCGAACGTGGACTTGACGAGAGGGCAGAGGTTGGCCGGGAGCGTTTTCTCGGCGGCGGGGATCATCTTGACGTCGCCGCCGCAAAGGCAGACCGGCTTGGCGCCGGCGGCGAGGATCAGCTCGCGCGGGGTGTATTCGCACATGATGCCGACGATCGGGACGCCTCGCTGTTTGAACGACTGCGCCTCGGCGTAGCATTGCTTCACCATGTCGTCGAACCAGACCATGCCGTTAGTCTTCATGAGTTGAGTTGGGAGTGCGTGATTGCGTGATTGCGTGAGTTCGAGGGGCTACTTTGTCGCTTTGTCGACTCGGAGAGTGCGGGAGGGGTTAGGGGTTAGCGGCTCATAATCGTAATCGTAATCGTTGGGGGTCGACAAAGACCACTCGCGCACTCACGCTCTCCCGCACTAGCGACTCATCTGCGGACGGCCACGAAGCGGCCCTGGGCGATTTTCCCGGCGTGAGCCAGATCGCGGGCGAACGCCATCTCGGCGGCCAGCGCGTTCTTCAGCGGGACGTCGAAGCCGATGATCCGGAGGGCGTCGTACGAGAGCTGCATGGAGAGCATGTCGAGATAGAGGTCGATGTGGCGGGCGAACTGCCCGGTGTTCTCGGCGGCGCGGACTTCGCAGCCGCTGTCCGCGAGCAGCCGCGTGTAGTCGGCTTTGACGTTGTCGAGGGTGATGGTGGCGAGCGTTTTCATGGCGTATTGGTGCTGGGGGCGGCGCGGCCGGGGCCGCGGTCGGCGATGGCGTCGACGGGGCAGGCGCTTTTGCATTCGTGGCAGAGGATGCACTCGGCGTCGCGGCTGACGGCGGAGTCCTGATGTTTCATCACGGGCAGATCCATCGGGCAGCTCCGTTCGCACTTTCGGCAGTGGATGCAAGAACTGCCGTTGAGGTGGAGCTTCCAGGGCATGATCTTGTTGGTGATGGCGACGAGGGCGCCGATGGGGCAGAGGATCTTGCAGAAGGGGCGGCTGAGGGCGACGGCGCCCAGCAGCATGGCGAGGGTGGCGGCGAACTTGGCCGGCTGCTCGAAAAGCTTCAGGGCATCGCGTTCCATGATCGAGGCGGGCAGGACGACCTGAACGCCCGCGGTCGGGCAGAAATTGCAGAAGAACCAGAGACTGTCTCCGCCGATGTACCAGGCCGCGGCGAAGACCGAGCCGGCGAGGACGGGGTATTTGATCCAGGTCGTCCAGCGGGGAACGGGGAACTTTCGGGAGGGGATCTTGTGGAGCAGGTCCTGGAGGAGGCCGATGGGGCAGATCCAGCCGCAGAAGAAGCGTCCGACCAGAATGCCGATGCCCAGCACGATGGCCAGAGGGATCCAGGGGAATTCGTGCATCGTCAGCGAATTGCGGATCATGCCGACGGGACAGCCGAGCCAGCCGAACATGCAGGCTTCGCAGTTCATCACGGGGAGGCACCAACGCGAGACGGCGGCGGAGTGGATGAAGTTGGCGTTGAGCGCGCCGAAGGAGAGGAATTGGACGATTCGGCGGGCGAAGGAGAGCGGGTTTGGAATCATGGTGCGTCCGTTGAGCTGATTTTCAAACGAAAAGGCAGGCGCTTGGGATATCGCGCCTGCCTCTGGGTCGGATCCTGTCGGGATTTAGTTGGCGGGTTTCTGAACGGCCTTCAGCTCGATTTCAATGACCTTCCCGAAGGAATTTCCGCGGTAGGTCGTCCAGACGATCGCCTTGTATTTTCCCGGAGTGGCCACCTCACCGAGGTAGCCGCCTGAGCCTCCTCAAGAAGGGCAGAGCTTGGCGAGGTTCTCCCTTTTGGAGGCGACGACCTCTCCTTGCTCGTTGAGGACGACAATGTAGCCATTGCCCTCCATGGTGACGCTGCGCATTTTGCCGCCGATCATCTTGACCTTGTCGAGCGAGCAGGTGACGCGGAAGGGGATCTTTCCGGTGCGGAACGCGGAGCTCTGCTCCTTGGGCGTCAGTCGCTGAGGACCGAAGGACGAGTAGAAGACGTAGCGCGAGCCGTCAGGGTCCGTGAAATCCGTCTTGAACGCGGCGATTTCCTCCGCGGTCGGAGGTGCGATGCCGCCGACGGCGCGGGGACCGCGCGAGGAGCCGAGAACGGGGCGCGCCGGCTGAGCCGGTGCCGCGGATGCCGTTGCGTCGGTCTTGGGGATCATGGCTTGCGATTCGGCGGCGAGGGCTGAAATCGGCACGATGGCCGTCTTGCCTTCGGGGGTGCGCAACGTGACCATGTTGCCGGCCTGTGAAATGAACTCCGCCTGGATGGACGTGCCGGCCGTGCTCGTCCAGGTCTTCACCTCGGAAATCGCCGCAGACGCCGCCAGAAGCAACAGGGCGACCGGGATGATCTTGACTGGTGTTTTCATTTAGGGCCGATTGTATGCCTTTCCTAGGTCGCCTGTCAAGGGCGCGTTGTAAAAAAAAACTTCAGGGTTGACAAACATGCCCTTTGGCCCCGACAATAGGTGCAACCAAGGAGAGAGGAAATGACCATGTTCGGATCGCTGGGTGGCAGGCAGGGCAGGGGAGTCAAGCGGATCGTGCTGGGTGCGGCTGTGGCCGCGTCCGTGGCAGGGGCGAATGCCGGGACGTTGAGGATGGCGAGTGTCTTTTCGGACCACGCGGTCCTCCAACGCGATGGCCAGACGCCGATCTGGGGCGAGGCCGAGCCTGGGCAGGCGGTCCGGGTCGAGATTTCCCGCGACGGTGAAGCGAAATTCACATCGAAGACGAAAGCGGATGCGCGCGGAAAGTGGCTGGTGAGGACGACGCCATTTGCGGCGGGCGGGCCGTACGAGGTGGCGGCCTGGACGTCGGAGGACGACCGCGTGGCGATCACCAACGTGCTCTTTGGCGATGTGTGGATCTGCTCGGGGCAGTCGAACATGGAGATGTCGTACCGGTGGGGTCTGACGAACGGAAAGGGCGACATCGAGACCAATGCCTATCCCGAGGTGCGGTTGCTGAACGTGCGGAACAAGACTTCGATCGTCCCGGTGGAGGCGTTCAACGGGACGTGGCGTCCCTGCACGCCCGAGGCGGCCAAGGATTTCTCGGCCTGCGGGTACTTTTTCGGAGCGGCGCTGCACCGGGAGCTGCCGGGCGTTCCGATCGGTCTGGTCGACGTGACGTGGAGCGGGACGTACATCCAGACGTGGATGTCGATGGACACCCTGGCGGCGATCGAGCCGTTGCGCGAGCCGGTGGCGGAGCGGCGCGAGGCCATTCGAAACTGGCTTGCCGGCGGCTCGGAGCGCCATCAGGCGGACGTGGCGGCCTGGGAGGCGAAGCTCGATCCTTTCTCCGAGGCGGAGGTGAAGCCGCACGACGCGGCCTTCGACGACGCGGCGTGGAGCAAGGTTGAGCTTCCGCAGCCCTTTGAAAAGCATATCGCGCCGGATTTCAACGGTGTCGTCTGGTACCGTCTGCGCGTGACACTGTCGGCGGCGCAGGCCGGAGGGGCGGCCGTGCTCAAGCTGGGGCCGCTCGACGAACAGGACGCCACCTACGTCAACGGCGTCCAGGTCGGGAGCCTGTCCGTGCACAGCGCCTCGCGCCGCTACGAGGTTCCTGCCGGGGTCTTGAAGGCGGGGGATAACGTCATCGCCGTCCGGATTCTGGACACCGCTTGGGCGGGTGGGTTCACGGGAAAGCCCGAAGACCTCGTGCTGGAGACCGTCGACGCGGCCCTCCCCCTGGCGGGCGAATGGGCGTATCGGGCTGGGGCCATGCCCTCGCAGCCGAAGCCCGAGAATCTGGACAACCCGAACGCCAACTCCTTCGCCGCCTGCTACAACGGCATGCTCATGCCGCTCTTTCCGATGGGCGTCAAGGGGGCGATTTGGTATCAGGGGTGTTCGAACGTCGGCGGCGAGACGCTCTACGACACGCTCTTCCGGGCGATGGCAGCGGACTGGCGGGCGAACCTGACCGGCGGCGCCTTTCCGATCTATCTGGTGCAGCTCGCGGCGTTTCGCGAGACCCATCCGGAACCGATGGACAGCGCGTGGGCGCGCATGCGCTGGACGATGACCCGGCTGGGCGAGGAGGTCGAGCAGTCGGGAACGGCGGTGACGATCGACGTCGGCGACCACAGCGACATCCATCCCAAGGACAAGAAGACCGTTGGCGAGCGCCTCGCCCGGCTGGCGCTGAATCGCACTTACGGGCGCAAGGACATCGTCGAGGCGGGGCCGATCCCGACCGGCGCGAAGGCGATTGATCGCGGTGTCGTCATTTCGTTCAAGAACGCATCGGGTCTTCAGACGCGCGGCGGCGGCGCTCTTGAAGGATTCCAAATCGCCGGAGCGGATGGCAAATTCGTCTGGGCGGAGG